>NZ_JBANDI010000017.1:0-81762 GCF_039123485.1 Flavobacterium sp. PL12 | reverse complement strand
AAAAAACAGATATTCAAAAAGCTAGTAAAGTAAGGTCAAGTAAGGGATTACTAGTCCATATTTTTGGAAAAATAGCATCTGCTTTTATAAATTTAATTTTTTAACCCTTGATTCGCATGAATTAGTGATTTATAATTCACCATCTAATTATTCTGTTTTTGATGCGAGATATATCAATACTAAAACAGAAGTTACTAATCATTTTAATTTTGCTACAAATATCCAACTGGCTGGAAATTTTGGAAAACTAACAGCTGAAATTGAATACAGAAAATTATTTGAAAACAATCGCCAAATCAATTTACGCTTTTATGCAGGTTCTTTTTTATACAATAAAACGCAATCTGACTTTTTTAGCTTTGCATTAGACCGACCTACTGACTACCTTTTTGATTACAGTTATCTTGGAAGATCAGAATCTACAGGTCTATTTAGCCAGCAATATATTATCGCAGAAGGTGGATTTAAATCTAAAATTGATACTCCTTTCGCTAACCGATGGATCAGCAGCTTTAACGCTAGTTATAGTATTTGGAACTGGATTGAAGTATATGGAGATGTTGGTTTGATTAAAAATAAAGATAGGAATGCACGATTTGTGTACGACAGCGGAATCCGACTCAACCTGGTTACAGACTACTTCGAACTGTATTTTCCTGTCTATTCGAATAATGGATGGGAAGTCGCTCAAAATAATTATAATGAAAAAGTACGTTTTATTGTTACTTTTTCACCTAAAACATTAATCAATCTTTTTAATCGAAAATGGTTTTAATCTAAGATAATTACAACTATTACTTAAACTATTATCATTATTAAGTCGATAAAATTACACATAGTGAAAAAATAAACTTCTTTTTACTACAATAAATTACAATAATTAAATTCTATTTTTTTAAATGAACTATGAAAATAGGTAGTTTTTAAGTAAATTTGCATCATAAAGTTATACTTTTCAATTATGATAAAAGAAAAATCCGATTCTACATTAACATTTGCTGATTTCAAAATCGAAGTTTTAAATGACTATACAACAGCTATCATTAGCCGTGAATGCAGTCTTTTAGGCCGTAAAGAAGTATTGACAGGAAAAGCCAAATTTGGAATTTTTGGAGATGGAAAAGAAGTACCACAATTGGCTATGGCCAAGGCTTTTAAAAATGGTGATTTCCGCTCTGGCTATTATCGTGATCAAACTTTTATGATGGCCATTGGTGAATTAACTATGCAACAATTTTTTGCAGGTTTGTACGGTCACACTGATATCGAACAAGAACCAATGTCTGCTGGTAGACAAATGGGTGGCCACTTTGCAACTCATAGTTTAAATGAAGACGGTTCATGGAAAGACTTAACTAAACAAAAGAATTCAAGTTCTGATATTTCTCCTACTGCAGGACAAATGCCTCGCTTACTTGGACTTGCCCAAGCTTCAAAAATTTACAGACAAGTTAAAGGAATTTCGAATTCTAGTTATTTCTCTAATGAAGGAAATGAAATAGCTTGGGGAACAATTGGTAATGCAAGTACATCTGAAGGTTTATTTTTTGAAACTATAAATGCTGCTGGTGTATTACAAGTACCAATGGTTATGAGCGTTTGGGATGATGAATACGGAATCTCAGTACATGCAAGACATCAAACAACAAAAGAAAACATTTCTGAAATCCTTAAAGGATATCAAAAAGAAGATGATACAAACGGTTTTGAAATTCTAAGGGTGAAAGGTTGGGATTACGCAGATTTGGTGGCTACTTATGAAAAAGCAGCAACTATTGCAAGAGAGCAACATGTTCCAGTTTTAATTCACGTTAATGAATTAACGCAACCACAAGGACATTCTAGCTCAGGATCTCATGAGCGTTACAAAGATGGAAATCGTCTCGCTTGGGAAAGAGATTTTGATTGTGTACGCCAAATGAAATTATGGATGATTGCTATAAATATAGCTTCTCCTGAAGAATTAGATGCAATTGATGCGCAAGCTAAAAAAGATGTTTTAGAAGCTAAAAAAGCGGCTTGGAACGCTTTCCTAAACCCAATTATTGAAGAGCAAAAAGAATTAATTGCTGTATTGCAACACATAGCAACATCAAGCAGTAAAAAGGTTGAGATTTTAAAATATGTCTCTGATTTAAGCGGAATTAAAGCTCCTATTAAAAAAGAAATTTTAGTGACAGCTCGTAAAGTTTTACGTTTAATTCTTAATGAAAGTGGACGTGAAGAGCTTTCAAAATGGATCACCACTTATACCGCTAAAACACAAAAGAATTTTAGTAGCAATTTATACTCGGAAACGGAGTTAAACGTGTTTTCAGTTGAAAAAGTTATTCCAACATACGAGGATGACGCATCCGAAGATACTGATGGTCGAATGATTTTACGTGATAACTTTGATGCTATTTTTACTAAATATCCAGAGGCCTTAATTTTTGGTGAAGATGCTGGGACAATCGGAGATGTAAATCAAGGATTAGAAGGTATGCAAGAAAAATACGGAGAACTTCGTGTTGCTGACGTTGGAATTCGTGAGGCTACAATTCTTGGACAAGGGATTGGAATGGCGATGCGAGGATTGCGTCCAATAGCTGAAATTCAATACTTAGATTATTTACTGTACGCTATCCAAATCATGAGTGATGATTTAGCTACATTAAGATATCGCACCGTAGGAAAGCAGAAAGCACCGTTAATTATTCGTACGCGTGGTCATAGATTAGAGGGAATCTGGCATTCTGGTTCTCCTATGGGTATGATTATAAACGCGGTAAGAGGAATTCATGTTTTGGTTCCTAGAAATATGACACAAGCAGCTGGATTTTACAACAGTTTATTAGAGTGCGACGAACCAGCTTTAGTAATCGAATGTTTGAATGGATATCGTTTAAAAGAAAAAATGCCTACCAATTATGGTGAATTCAAAACGCCAATTGGTGTTGTGGAAACTATGAAAGAAGGCTCAGACATTACGCTTGTATCGTACGGATCTACATTACGATTAGTACAACAAGCTGCTAAAGAGTTAATGGAAATAGGTATTGATTGCGAAGTAATCGATTTACAGTCTTTATTGCCATTTGATATAAAACATGATTTAGTAAAAAGTATCGCTAAAACAAATCGTTTGTTAGTGATTGATGAAGATGTTCCCGGCGGAGCTTCTGCTTTTATATTACAGCAAATTATTGAACAACAAGATGGATATAATTATTTAGATAGTAAACCACAAACCTTGACTGCAAAAGAACACAGACCTGCATACGGAACTGATGGTGATTATTTTTCAAAACCTTCAACAGAAGATATTTTTGAAAAAGTTTATGCAATGATGAATGAAGTTAATCCTTCAAAATATCCAAGCATGTTTTAATTGAATCTATGATATTTCTAATATTTGATCTTTTATATTTGAGGTGAAGTACAAGTTAAACGAAAATTTGCTAATCCGATTCCTCTAAAAATATTTACATTAATTTCAGAATAAATTTTATAATGCCAACGTATATTTTTTACGTTGGCATTTTTTATTTAAATTTAAACTTTTATAAAAATTCAGCCTTAATGAAACGATTACAGACACTCTTACAAGAATGCGAAGATGTTAAAGTCATAGATTCTACAATAGATTACAACAATTATCATCCTATCGATCTATCACCTGAAAATGAAGCGTTCAAAACAGTGCAAATTGATAGTGCTGTAGATTTTGAAAACTATGTAGAAAATCTTTTAACCGCTAACGATGCTAAAGTCGCTTATGGTGGTTATAATGAAGTACGTGACCTATATAAAAGAAGTGCTTCTTTTAATGATACTATTGCTGATGAAAGAAATATTCACATTGGACTAGATTTATGGATCAAAGCTGGCACTCCTGTTTTCGCAGCTTTAGATGGATTTGTCCATAGCTTCAATTATAATACTGGAATAGGCGATTACGGTCCCACTATAATTTTAGAACATAATATCGAAGAACATAAATTTTACACTTTATACGGTCATTTATCTCTTGAAAGCATTAACAATATAAAAATAGGAACTGTTTTCGAAAAAGGTTCGAGAATAGGATCACTTGGAGATGCAAGCGTTAATGGCGATTATGCTCCTCACCTGCACTTTCAAATTATAAATGATATTGGTACAAATAGAGGCGATTATCCTGGAGTTTGTAGCAAGAAAGATCAAAGTTATTATTTAGAAAATTGTCCGAACCCAAATCTCTTATTAAAAATTAAATAAATCATGAAAAAGTTAATTCTCGTTTTAAGTATCCTATTACTTATTGGATGTAAATCAAAAAATGCTGCTGTCTCAACTGTACCAGAGATTGTAGAAATGAAAATCGTTAAATTAGGAATGTCTGAAATAACAGTTGGCCAAAAGAGTAAAGCTTACGAATTAGGTAAAAGAGTATTAATGACTTGTAATACATCACGTTTTAAGCCTTTTACATCGAGCGAAGCTACTGCATCTGTAATAAGAAATACTACAGAAGAGCGACTGACAAAAACCTGCACACGTTTTCGTCAATATTATGGAGCTTTCATTGATCTTGAATTAGTTGAAGCTTACAGAAATAATTTTGATCAAACCATTGTATTTCGATACAAGGCTGCTTATACTAAGAAAGTTGCTAATAAGGAGCTAAGAGTAACATTAAATAATGAGAACAAAGTTTCTTCGATAAAATCAATGGATTGGACAGATGTTTTTCCGATGAACTAAAACTCATTTTCGATTAAGAGGAATTATAATTTTTGAAAAATTAAAATTATGTTTTCCATTAATTAAAAAATTGCTGATATAATCCTTAGATCATATCAGCATTTTTTTTAGTCAAAATTTTGTAAAGTATGACACAATGACTAATAAACAAATTAGAAGATGCTCTAAACTTAACAGTGTATAAATTGTAAGTTTTTATTTATGTTTTAAATATAAATACAATTTATAATAAATAAGCCTATAGTTTTTTGCAGTTTTTTTAAATAGATATTGAATTTTGTTTAACTGCAAAAAAAACTTTCTATTTCAGATTTCACTTTCATTTTAATTCTAAAAACAAACTACCACGTTTCAAATGCAAAATTTATTAGTACAATTCTATCTAACGAAATTCAAATATATAAACTTTTACTAAAAAATAATTAAACTCTTGATTAACAATTCCTTGATGTAATTTTATCTGATAATAATACCCTTTTTAAATATAAAAATAATTTGAAAAGCTTTATCAATTGACTAAATATGATAATAATAATTAATCATTACTTTAAAAGTAGGTTAGTAATAATACCATCTGACTTTCAAAAATCTATAAAAAAACTCTTTCATAAAATCTATTCATACATTTTTGGTCCCTTATTTGCTACTGCGAAGATTCAACGACTTTTTGTGTACGTAATTGTTATAGTGTTTATAAAAATCTATAGCGTACATTTAATACGAAAAGTCACAATTGTGCAACTGTAAATCAAAAGCATTTGAAACTATACATAAAATACATGGTTAGTAACCGCTGCAAATTAGCAGTCAAAGAGGAGCTGAGAAAGCTTAAACTCCACTTTATGGTTGTGGAATTAGGCGAAGTAGAAATTATGGAAAATATTTCTATGGAACAAAGACAAATTTTGAAAGCAGCACTTTTACAGTCGGGACTTGAATTGATGGACGATAAAAAATCCATGTTAATAGAAAAGATAAAAAATGTAATAATTGAAATGGTTCATCACGCCAAAGAGCCGATTAAAATAAATTTTTCAGAATATTTAAGTCAGAAGTTATTTCATGATTATACTTATTTATCTAATTTATTTTCTGAAGTACAAGGAACTACAATTGAACAATTTATAATATCTCACAAGACAGAGCGAATAAAGGAATTAATTATATACGGCGAACTCAATATCACTGAAATTGCCTGGAAAATGAATTACAGTAGTGTAGCACATTTATCGAGTCAGTTTAAAAAGGCTACTGGCCTTTCACCGTCACATTTCAAAAAATTAAAAGATAAACGTCGTAACCCAATTGAAGAAATTGGAAATCTAATTGATTAATGGAAAACAATAGCAAACCTGAATCAATAGATTTAGGTAATATTCCTAAAGGTTCTTTCGTAACAATTGATACACATGGTAAAATTACTGACATTAATGAAGCGTCAATTAAGAGCGTTAGCTTTTCAGCAGAAGACATAGTTGAGCATCTTGATACTTCTTCTCCTACCGATAAAAAGTATTTACAAAAAAAATGGCAACATCTTTTTGAAAAAGGCTTTAGTAAAGATTATTCACTGACAATCAATCGTAAGACAGGCGAGTTAAATGAATCCTCATACAATGCATCAATATATGAGGATGCAAATGGAATTACGCATGGCTTTTTTACCAACGCCACCGATAGCTCTGCTCAAATTTTAGCAGCACAATATTCACATAGCTTAATTGAAGCTAGTCTTGACCCTTTAATTACTATCGACAGCGACGGTAAGATAACGGACATGAATGAAGCGCTAGTTACAGTCACTGGAATTCTTAGAGCTGAACTTACTGGTTCAAATTTCTTTGAATATTTCACTGAAAAAGAACAAGCAAAGCAAGTTTATAAGGAGATTTTTACTAATAATTCAATCGAAGATTTTCCGCTTACAATAAAACATATAGACGGTACAAACACCGATGTGTTATTTAATGGCTCAATATACAAAAATATTGAGGGAATTGTGCAAGGTGTTGTAGTAGTTGCGCGAAATATTAGTGGACAAAAATGGGCTGTAGATTTACGGATTGCAAATGCAGAATTAGCTTTTCAAAATATTGAAAAAGAGAAAAGAGCTGCAGAACTAGCTATTGCTAATAAAGAATTAATTTTCCAAAATCAAGAAAAAGAGAAAAGAGCAGCGGAACTAGTTATGGCAAATCAAGAACTTGCTATTCTAAATGATGAAAAAGAAAAGAGAGCAAATGAACTAATAATTGCAAATACAGAACTAGTTTACCAAAATCAAGAAAAGGAAAAAAGAGCTGCGGAATTAGTGCTTACTAACAAGAAACTCATTTTACAAAGTAAGGAAAAAGAAAAATGGAAAAGTGTAAACAAGGAACTTACAGAATTAAACCACACCGCAAATTTAGATTCACAGTACACGCTTAGCTTAATAGAAGCGAGTCGGGATCCTCTAGTTACTATTAATACTAAAGGTAAAATTACTGACATGAATGAAGCTTTTGTCAATAATACTGGGTATACACGCGAGGAATTAACGCACTCCCCGTTCTTTACATATTTTACAGAGCAAGATAAAGCCAGTGAGGTTTATCAAGAAATTTTTGATAAAGGATCTGTTAATGATTCGCCTTTAACTTTACGTCATCGAAATGGAAATTTAACTGATGTTTTATTCAATGGTTCTGTTTATAAAAATGAAGAAGGAAATGTCGCTGGAGTTGTGGTAGTCGCGAGAGATATTACAGATCAAAGAAGAATTGCAAACGAATTAATTGAGGCACGAGTTTTTGCTGAACTAGCAACGGAAATTGCCGAAGTTGCAAAAAGGAAAGCGGAAAATGCAACTATTACAGCGGAAAATGCCGTTAAGGCAAAGCAACAATTTCTATCTAATATGAGTCATGAAATCAGGACTCCTATGAACGCTATAATAGGTTTTACAAAAGTGGTTCTAAAAACGGAATTAACTCCTAAGCAAAAAGAATATTTAGATGCAATCAAAATGAGCGGTGACGCATTGATTGTGCTCATTAACGATATATTGGACTTGGCAAAAGTTGATTCTGGAAAAATGACTTTTGAGAAAACGCCATTTAAATTGAGATCTTCAGTTGCGGCCATGCTTCATTTATTCGAACCAAAAATACAAGAGAAAAATCTAAAACTAATTAAAGAATACGATCGAAAGATACCTGGAGTGCTTATAGGTGACTCTGTTCGACTACATCAAATTATTTTAAATTTAGTTAGTAACGCTGTTAAGTTTACCGCAAAAGGTAAGATTACAGTTAGCGTGCATTTGTTATATGAAGACGAAGAGAAAGTAATTATCGAGTTCGCTGTAGCTGATACTGGAATTGGTATCCCTGAAGACCGATTAGGGAAAATCTTTGAAAATTTTCAGCAAGCTTCAAGTCATACATCTCGTTTATATGGTGGAACGGGTCTTGGATTAGCAATTGTAAAACAGCTTATAGAACCACAAGGTGGAACTATACGAGTGAAAAGCGAAGTCGGTCAAGGTTCTACATTTAGCTTCACTTTGAATTTCCAAAAAACCACTACTGAAACTGAATTAGAAAGTGAAAATATAGAGCTCGATAAAGAGATCAAAAATATAAAGGTTTTAGTGGTTGAAGATATTCCATTGAATCAATTGTTAATGAAAACTTTACTTGATGATTTTGGTTTTGAGCGCGACGTCGCAGATAATGGAAAGATTGCAATCGAAAAATTACAAGTCAATGAATACGATGTAATTTTGATGGACTTACAAATGCCGATAATGAACGGCTTTGAAACAACAGAATACATCAGAAAAACAATGAATTCTAAAATTCCCATTATAGCTCTAACCGCTGACGTGACTACGGTCGATTTAGCAAAATGTAAAGCAGTAGGAATGACTGATTATCTCGCAAAACCAGTTGATGAAAGACTTTTATACAATAAAATTATAGCAGTTTTAAAAAAATCAAAATTAAATAAAAAAAACAGTGATAAATTAGTGGATAAAGAAGCTAACACTGAACAATCAAAATGCATTAATTTAACTTACTTAAAACAGAGAACAAAATTAAATAAAGCTTTAATGGCAGAGATGATATCTTTATATTTAAGCCAGACACCAGAATTAATAGCGACAATTAAACGAAGTTTAGCTAATGAGAACTGGCTACTGTTAAGCGCGGCAACGCATAAAATTATTCCATCTTTTGCCATAGTAGGAATTGACTCCAACTATGAACAGATAGCAAAAAAAATTCAGTATCTAGCTACTTCCACAGTTAAAACAGAAGAAATAGATCAGTTAGTAGAACAATTAGAAGATGTTTGCAACCAAGCTTGCGAAGAACTACAACAAGAATTAAATCAAATTAACGAAACCATATAATGAACGAAGACCGTAAAATTAAAATATTTCTTGTCGATGATGATGCTTTATTTTTGAAATCTTTGGAGATTGAATTTCTTGATAATGCTGATTTTATTGTGGAAACATATCCCACGGGCGAATTATGTCTTGCAAATTTGTCAAATAATCCAGATGTAATAATATTAGATTATCAACTTGATGGTATTGTGCATGGTGCAATGAACGGGCTTGATACTCTGGACAGAATAAAAGATTTTAATGTAGACATTCCTGTAATTATGCTATCTTCTCAAGATAAAATTGAAGTAGCTATAAATTGTATGCATCACAAAGCCTTTGATTACGTAGTAAAAAGTGAGACAGCATTTGTAAGACTGCAAAAAATTATTACAACCATTTTTAAATATCAAAAAATGGAAAAGGAATTAAATTGGTATATGGATAGAATGTAAAAAGCAGGTACATTCAAATTAAAATAGACAATTAACTGTAAAATACTCTGTTTTTTCTGTAGATAAATCTTCTTGCGATTTAGTATAAGTTATAGTCGCAATTATTTTCTAGTCAATACTACTCTGACGAATTCTCTCTGCGCAGTTTTCAAAATACTCTTGCGCATCGTTTAATGTCAATTAATAATTCATTTAAAGAAGCATCTAATCTTATCGTTTCAAAATAGTAGTGAATTCTCTTAGAAATTCATCATCTAAAAATTAATTGATTCTTCTATTATTACAACAGAAGAATTGATCAATAATATTTTATATTTTGTGGATTAACACTCTTCTCTTTTACTACACAATACAATATTTATTCAATTTGTAAAAAATTTTTCCGCTTCCCTAATAGAACAAATTCAAAGCTATTAGTGCATAAATTAAATTATAAATCCTAAGATTTAAGAATATTTGGAATAGCATTTTCTAATTCATTCCCAGATTGATTTACAGGAAGAAATCGGTTTTAAAATCTAATTATCAAATACTTAGAGTAGATTTAAAGTCGTATGTTATTGATAATCAATATTAAAACAGTGTGAATGATATAACAATTTTTCACAATTGTATAACAAGAATCGACCGCAATCAAAATATATTTGTGAAGTAATTAATACAGTTTTAACAAATTGAATTAACCAACGGCATTTCAAGAGTTTGTTGTTTTCAAACTGAGATGTTCTCAACTATTAATCTTAAAAAATATAAATCATGAATTTAAAAAGAATCTTTGGAGCATTATTAACAGCTCTAGGTATAGGAGGTCTCATTTACACAGCTGTAATTTTTGCTGGTACAACAGGAGAAACTACAGACATTAAGGCGTTAATCATATATGGTATTCTGGGAATCGTTTTCTTCTTGTCTGGAATTAGTTTAGTACGTACAACAAAAGATGAATCATAGCAAATGATTTCTTAGCAAAAATATAAATTGCTAAAAAATTCAAATTTCGCATTCACTTTATAAAAAATAATATTAATATAAAATTTAGAAAATATGAAACTTAATATTGGAATCACAGAACCACATTTAAAAAATAGTATCACAATCTTAACGTCAGTTCTATCAAATGAAATGGCATTTTATATCAAATTGAGAAAATTTCATTGGAACGTTTCAGGACCAAGTTTTATGGAACTTCATAAGTTATTTGAAGCACAGTATAAAACAGTAGAAGTTTCGATTGATGAAACCGCTGAGCGTATTAGCAAGCTAGGTGGAAAAGCTATTGGAACGATGAAAGAATTTGCAGAATTAACTGTAATCAAAGAATCTCCTAATCAATATCCTGCTCAAAAAGAAATGTTGAAAGAATTAGTAGAAGATCACGAAACTATTATCGTTCAATTAAGAAAAGATGTTGATGCAAGTGAAGAAAAGAATAAAGATGCAGGAACTGCTGATTTTTTAAACGCACTAATGCAAGGTCATGAAACAATGGCTTGGATGCTAAGACGTTACTTAGAATAAGGAATATATTGCGCTACATTCTACAAAATAACGATTGAAAAATTTAATTAAAAATTTGTTTAAAGGCAGTGAAATATGGGAAATATAGAATTTTTGTAAAATTTTATATAACAAAAAATAAACAGATCAGAACAATCTTTGCATAAATAAATTAATAAAAATAAAATGAAAAAACTCCTATTTTTATGTACTTGCCTAGCATTTACATTAATTACAAAAGCTCAAACTGAAGAGAAGAAATGGAACATTGGTTTACACACTGGTGTAACGCAATATCAAGGTGATTTAGGAAATAACTTTTACAAGTTTGATAAAGCATATTACGGCTTTGGTGGTATATCAGTTTCAAAGTATTTAGGTCGTTATTTTGACTTAAACTTTTTAGCAGCTAAGGGGACAATTGGTTATCATGACACAGCTTTAAGAAATTTTAAAAGTGACTTTAACTCTGTTGCATTAAATTTAAGATTTAACATGACAGGTCCAGAGTCAATCATTAGACCTTACGCATTTGCAGGTGTTGGTGCAATTTTATTTGATAATGATGTGAATTTTGATCAAGATAGAATTGATTACGCATTACCTACTGCCGGTGGTGGTTTAAATATCAAATTGACTGATGTAATTACATTAAACTTACAAGAAACATTTAGCTTTTCTAATAAAGATCGTAGAGACGGTATCGATGATAATGGTAAAAAAGATAATTACTTATCTCACATGGTTGGTTTGACTTTCAATTTAGGAAGTAAAAAAGATGCTGACAATGATGGTGTAGCTGATCCTTATGATAATTGTCCTGACACGCCAGCAGGTGTAGCAGTAGATAAAAATGGTTGTCCTTTAGATAGAGATAATGATGGAGTAGCTGATTATTTAGATGCTTGTCCTGATGTTGCAGGAAGTGCTTTATTGAAAGGATGTCCTGATAGCGATGGAGATGGTGTTGCGGATATGAATGACAAATGTCCTGGAACTAAAATGGGTACTAAAGTAGATGCTAATGGTTGTCCATTGGATAACGACAATGACGGAATTCCAAACGATGAAGATCGTTGTCCTGATGCAGCTGGTCCAGCTAGTTTAAAAGGTTGTCCTGATACTGATGGAGATGGTGTAGCTGATATTGATGACAGATGTCCAACAGTTAAAGGAACAATGGAAAACAATGGTTGTCCAGAAATTGCTAAAAAAGATGTTGAAAGAATAACATATCTAGGTAGTAAAATATTCTTCGAAAATAATAGTGCAACTCTAAAAGTAGGTTCATTAGCACAATTAGATGAATTAGTAACTATTATAAATAAATATGATGCTTCAAATTTAGTGATTGAAGGTCATGCAGATAGTAATGGTAGTGATGCTTTCAATCTTGAACTGTCTCAAAAAAGAACAGATTCAGTTAAAGAATATTTAACTAAAAAAGGGATATCGACTTCAAGAGTGAAAGCTATTGGATACGGAGAGAGCAAGCCTATTGCAACCAATGCAACGGCTATAGGACGTGCTAAAAATAGAAGAGTAGAGCTTAAAATGAGCTACGAAAAATAATAAGATTGGGTTAGGTTTTATTTGGTTATTAAGGGCTACTGGAAACGGTAGCCCTTTTTTATTGTTTGACACTTTCACAAAATAATTCATACCGACTTAAGATTTTTTAGCAATTACAAAAATTATTATAGGATAAAAATCTATGCATTTGTTCTACCAACTAGCCCTTGTTAACTATTTTACCAATTAAAGTTTAACATGAGAATTATATAAATTTTAACAAAACATATGTAATACATTCCTTCAATAAATTGCTGAATTTTAACCTTTTAGAAATGAACTTAAAAGTATCCATTTCATCAGGCAGTACGTCCAGTTAAATGTTAGGTAATAAGAATTCATTGATTGAAACAATTAAATCTAAATTAGATTAAAAGTGAATATTTACAATAGACACTCATAGTAAAGTATAAAAATTAAAATAAAATTAATAACTTAAAAACAAACGACATGAACACAAAAGGTATAGGAATAGTTTTAATTGTCATAGGAGTACTTATGGTAGCGTATAATAGTTTCAATTTTACAACAACTGAAAAAGTGGTTGACCTTGGTCCTATTGAAATTAATAAGGAAGTTGATCATCCAATAGCTTGGTCACCAATCATAGGTGTAGCACTTGCTATAGGTGGAGTAGTTTTACTTGTTACAGGATCCAAGAAAAATTAGTTTTGATTTATCTGTACTGTGTACACTATTAATTATCAGTGAATAATGCAACTTTTCTTAATTTTTATATAATAGATACGTAGTTTTTATAAAAGAACTTTGCGTCACTAACCCAATAATAAACATCATGATAAACAGACACAATTCAAGTATTAAAAAAGTATTAATTGGTGCAGTAGCCCTATTGTTTATTGCTTCATTTAGTTCTTGTTCGAAAAACATTTCTTTCCAAAACTCTACTATAGTTCCAGCGGCCGAAGGAAAGGTGACAATAAAGAAAGACAGTAATAAAAACTATGCAGTTAAGATTAAAATCTCAAATTTAGCAGAAGTTAAAAGATTACAGCCTTCAAAAAATGTTTACGTTGTTTGGATGGAAACAGACGAAAACCTAGTTAAGAATATTGGTCAAATAAAAAGTGACACTGGATTTATATCCTCAAAACTTAAAGCAAGTTTTCAAACCGTGACATCATTTAAACCATCAAAAGTTTTTATAACAGCAGAAGATAATCAAGATGCTCAATATCCTGGAAATCTAATTGTATTGACAACTAAAAGATTTTAAATTAGTGTTCTTGAAAATAATCTAAATACTAATAGCTAAAACGATTATCACTTTTAGCTATTAGTAATTTCATAGAAAAAAGATCTTATCCAGTCTATTTTCCAAAATTAAAGCATAAAGTTAAAGTCCCAAAAGTCTAAAATTTAACGATAATGAGCACACAAAAATCAGCAGCAGTTTTAAATAGCCTTTTAAAAGTAAATGGTGAAAGAACCAAAATTTTTGAAACGGCAAAAAGAGCTACAAAAGAGAACGATTTAAAAATGTTGTTTTCGGAATTTATTAATCTATTGGAAAATTTTAATAATGATTTAGAAAAGTCAATTATTGAATTGAATGGTATTCCGCTAAATTTGAATTCTAGAAATAATGTGTTGTCCAGATTTTATAGTAATGTAAAGTCAGCCTTTGAACATAATTCGAGAGAAGACTTACTTAATATGCTCGAATATGATGAATTTGTTGCTATGAATAAATATAGACAAAGTCTGTCAGATAATTTAAATGATCTTGATTATGAATTACATAGCTACTTAAAAACACATATAAGTATGCTGCAAGAACGTCACGACAGGATAAAAGAATTAGGAGATCAAATGTTAACATCACACAACTATGACAAGAGCTTTACTTTTTAAACCTTACATTATCTGGTGAACTTAATCCAGGCTTATTTTTAAGAATTAAGATACGATATATAATATCTTTGATTACTATGAGGACTTATCGCAAGTTGAAAAAAATTTAATTAACCTTTGTTAACACTTCCCTCCTATTACATCAGTAGCTATTTTAATACTAGTTGTAATTATGTATAATTATGGGAATGTAGTTCTCAACTATTTGAAAGTTTTATTCTTAAAGAAAATGAGATTTTATCAGGCTTACTTCTAAAATAATATATCAATTTTCGATTTAAAAAATTGCTCTAAAAATTAAAAAAATCAATTATAAATGAACGCAACTTTAACTTCAAAAAAGGAAAGTATAACTATCTATCTAAAAGATACTTTTAATGACATCGGTAAGGTGACATTATTTGCTACTCGCTTTTTTAGAGAGGTACTAAAGCCTCCGTATGAAATGAAAGAATTTTTGAAGCAATGTTATATCATTGGCTACAAGTCATTACCATTAGTAACGATTACAGGTTTCATAATGGGACTTGTACTTACATTACAGTCTCGACCAACTTTAGCAAAATTTGGAGCAGAATCCTGGCTTCCTAGTATGGTTGCACTATCTCTTATCAGAGAAATTGCTCCGGTCATTACCGCGCTAATTTGTGCTGGTAAAGTTTCGTCAGGAATTGGAGCAGAATTAGGTTCTATGAAAGTTACAGAGCAAATCGATGCAATGGAAGTTTCGGCAATTAATCCTTTCAAATACTTAGTTGTAACAAGAATTTTAGCAACAACGCTGATGATTCCACTACTAGTAATATATGCAGATGCGATTGGAGTTATAGGCGGTTATATTGGAATTAATATTCATGGTGACGTAAATCTATATCGTTACTTATCTCAAGTACTAGAGTCTATTACATTCTCTGACATTTTTCCAGCGACCATGAAAACATTTTTCTTTGGATTCTTTATCGGAATGATTGGTTGCTTTAAAGGTTACAATGCTGCTAATGGTACAGAGAGTGTGGGAAAAGCTGCAAATTCAGCAGTGGTAACAGCGTCTCTTTCTATCTTTATTATTGACATGATCGCAGTGCAATTAACTGATTTATTTTTATAAAATGACAGAAGAACAAAAAATACAGAACCCAAGCACTGATTCAAATACAGCTGTTATAGAAATTAAGGATTTACATAAAGCATTTGGTACTAACGAAGTTTTAAAAGGTGTTAATCTTACAGTTAATAAAGGAGAGAATTTAGTAATACTAGGAAAGTCAGGATCCGGAAAATCAATTACGATTAAATGTATCGTGGGATTGATGGGAATTGATAAAGGAGAAATAAATGTTTTTGGAACAGATATTACAAAATTAGATAATACTGGATTAAATGAAGTAAGAGTCCGAATTGGGTTTCTATTCCAAAACGCAGCTTTATATGATTCCATGAGCGTAAGAGATAATCTAGGTTTTACATTAAAGCGACATGAAAAAGATTTATCTGAAGAGGAAGTTGAAAACCAAATCAAGGAGATTCTTGACAATGTTGGCTTAGTAGAAGCGATAGACAAAATGCCTTCAGAATTATCTGGAGGGATGCGAAAAAGAATTGGATTAGCAAGAACCTTAATTTTAAAACCAGAAATTATATTGTATGACGAACCTACTACAGGCTTAGATACAATAACCTCTCGAGAAATAAGTGAGTTAATTATAGAAATTCAGAAAAAATATAAAACTACGTCGATAATTATTACTCATGATATGCCATGTGCCAAATTAACTGGAAACAGAATAATGATTTTAAAGGACGGTGTAATACATGCTGAAGGAACGTACGAAGAATTAGAAAAAAGTGAGGATGAATGGGTACGCTCATTTTTCCTTTAATCAAAAAATAAAATAAAGATGAAGAAAGAATCTGGATACCAATGGAAATTGGGAATGTTTGTAGTTATAGGATTAGTATTATTTGTAGGGACTATTTATTTTGTTGGAAAACAGAAAAATTTATTCGGATCTACGTTTGAATTGTATTCGAAATTTAATTCCGTTAGTGGTCTTGAGATTGGTAACAACGTACGTTTATCAGGGATTAATGTTGGTACAGTAGATGATATAGATTTTCTGACGGACACAACGGTAGTAATCAAAATGATTATTAAAGACGAAGTTCGCAAGTACATTAAAAAAGATGCTATTGCAAGTATAAGTTCTGATGGTCTTATGGGAGATAAAGTATTAGTTATTTCAGCTGGAAAAACTTCAAATGTCGTTGTCGAGAATAATGATTACATCACTTCTAAAAAAGCAATAGAGATGGATGACTTGATGGTAAGCGTTAAAAAGAGCGTGGACAACGCAGCAGTTATAACCTCTGAGCTTGCTCAATTTAGTTATAGTATGAATAATGGAAACGGTGCTTTATCTAAACTGATCTCTGATGAACAGTTTGGTAATAGTATCAAAAATACAATCCTCAATTTAGAAAACAGTACTACTGAATTTAAAAGATTCACTGTCAATATGAATAATGGAAAAGGCGCTTTATCTAAATTAGTTACTGATGAAAGAATGGGTAAAGTAATAGACTCTTCTTTAACTAATGTAAAAACCGCTACTAAAGGTCTAAATGAAGTTATTGAAGCAGCAAAAAACAATTTCTTGTTAAGAGGGTTTTTTAAGAAAAAGAAAAAAGAAGAAGACAAAAAGCAAGAGGAACTTGATGACTTAGAGGAAGAGCAAATGAAAAAGGAATTACAATTTGATAAAGAAAATGATTCTATAAAATAGTTTCTTTCTTACTGTATTAGGATTTAAAATGGTATCTTAACATAGGATTTTGAAATCAGAGGAAATCAAATTGATGCTTGTAATTCCAAACTGATTTCAATTTTAACTTTACTTATTTAAATCCTCTATCATGAAGACAGAAAAAGAATTGAATCAAAGCATACTTGAACTCACTATGAAAATACGGAATGAAAGTCCAGAGTTGCTAAAATATTTAGCAGAGTTACCAGTGACAATTCCTGACGTTAGTAATCCAGAAATCAACTGCGCAATTTTGGCTGATTATTATGACTCTTTAAAAAATATTATAAAGAAGTATACAAAAAATTGTCCATAATGAGTTGTTTCAATTCGAATTTCAAATGCATAATGTTTAAGCTTGTCAAATTCGAGCCAAAAAAGATATATGTTAATATTATCCCTTATATAATTCATTTCTAGAATTGTATAAGGGATATTTATTTTACAATCAGTGAATAAAACAAATTTTCAATAAAGTTATATAACTAAAAGACATCCTGAAAAACTGAACTTTGTGAAGTGAAACTTATTTTACGACATATACCAGAAATATGGATCCGATGGAGCTAGAAGGAAATTGGGAAGAACATAAAAAAAAACTGAAAGAAAAATTTCTTTCTTTAACTAATGATGTTTCATTGTTTTCAGAAGAGAAAAAGGAAGAGATGTTGAATAAATACCAACATAAATTAGGAAAGTCAAGAGCAGAATTACTTGCAATATTTGAAGGTCTATAGTTTGTACAATACAGCTCTATCGTTTTCAAAAATAAAATAAAAGAGTAAAAAGCTTTTACATAATCTAATTATAAACTAGAAAAATTCAATTAAAATAAACAAAGATCTAAATAACTTTAAAACTAATCATTATGAAAAAGACAATTTTAAATTTAGCACTGACCACTTTCATTGCTGGAACAGTATTAGTAGGATGTCAAGATGCTACAAAAAAAGAAGCTGAAGCAAAAGAAAATGTTGAAAATGCCAGGGCTGATCTTGATGACGCTAAAGACGAGCTATCAGAAGCTAGAAGAGCAGCAACCGAGCAAGAATGGAAGGCCTTTAAGGATAGTACAAATGCTACTATTGCAAAAAATGAAGTTAGAATTGCTGAGATGAAAGCCGATTTAAAGAATAAAGGAAAATCTATTGATGATCAATATGCAATGAAGATTAAGGAACTTGAAGAAAAGAATAAAGAGATTAAGGGAAAGGTGCAAATGTACCAGAACGATGCTAACAGTGATTGGGAATCTTTCAAAGAAGAATATAATCATGACATGAAAGATTTAGGAAATTCATTGAAAAACTTCACAGTTAAGAATAAATGATAAAATTAAAGGCTAGTGTTTCACTCGCCTTTTTCATTTAATATACTGAAAGACAATTACTTATTTTATAGTATTGATTGAAAAATAAAATCGAAGTGTGAATTTTGTAAATTTAACAAAAAGTATTGTAACAATTACCTTATATAAGATGCTGATATTTGTAATGTAATAATTCAACAAAAAATAAACAAAAATGAAAAAATCAAAAAAACTTATTTTCGCATCATTAGTGTTAGGTGTTATGTCTTTCACAGGTATTCAAGCACAGGAAACTGCAACCAAATTTGGTGTTAAAGGAGGAGTAAACTTTTCAAACTTTTACAAAAGTGACGTTGACGACAATAACGTGTTAACTAGTTTTAATCTGGGTCTTTTTGCAAAAATGCCAATTTCTGAAAATATCGCTATTCAACCAGAGATTTCTTATACTGGTAAAGGATCAGAACTTACTTATGATAGATTAGGAGTTAAAGGGACGGCACAATTTAAATTGGATTATATTGAAGTACCAGTTTTACTTGTTGTAAATGTTACTAAGAATTTTAATATCCATGCAGGTCCTTACGCTGCTTACATGGTAAGTGGAAAAACTACAAACAAATCGAACGTTGGGATTTTCGATTTTGAAGACAAAATTAACGTTGATGATTTCAATAGATTTGATGCAGGTATCGCTGCAGGTTTAGGAATCGATTTAGAGCCAGTAAGCTTTGGTGTTCGTTACAACTACGGATTAACGAAGGTTGGTAAAGACAATGGTGATTTCACTTCGTCAGATGCTAAAAATAGTGTATTAAGTGTTTACGCTTCTTTCGGATTCTAATTTTAGAACTATAATAAGATTAAACCATCAATTTTGAATACAGCCATTACATAGTTCGATACTATGTTCTATGTAATGGTTTATTATATAACCAAAAACAAACTATTAATAACTAAAAATTACAAATCATGGGAAATTTACTTTACACTATCGCAGTCATCTTAGTGATATTCTGGGCAATCGGATTCTTTGCTTACAGTGCAGGATCAATCATTCACATTCTACTTGTAATCGCTGTTATCGCGATACTATTTAGACTTATATCTGGAAGGAAAGTCTAATAAACGCTACTTAAAATAAACAATAATTTTTAAAAATATAAATATGGGTAATTTACTTTATACAATCGCAGTAATACTTGTCATTTTTTGGGCAATTGGATTTTTCGCATTTAGCTTAGGATCAATAATTCACATACTTCTTGTTATTGCAGTAATAGCAATACTTTTCAGACTTATTTCTGGAAGAAGCGTTTAACATCAATTATAAACAATAAAATAAATAAATAAATAATAACAATAAAAATAAATCATTATGAAAGCAGATAAAATAATATTAGGAGTTTTAGGTGGAGTAGCAGTTGGAGCAGCATTAGGAGTATTGTTTGCACCTGAAAAAGGAGACAAAACAAGAAGAAAAATCATGGATAAAAGTAATGATTATGCTGACGAATTGAAAGATAAACTAGACACTCTATTAGGAACTATCACTAACAAATATGAGAAAATCTGGAAAGAAGGAGAATCTTTATTAGCAGATGGTAAATCAAAATTTAACGACGTAAAACAAGATGGTGAAGCATTAGTTGCTGAAGGAAAATCTAAATATTACGAAGCTAAAAGCGAAATCAAAAATAGCTAATACGTTGTTTGAATAGCAATATTAAGTATGTCAAAAATTATATCATGGAAAACAACACATCAACAATAGAAACGCTTTTTGAAAAAGCGGAAAATTATACTAGAACTACCGTAGAATTAATGAAGTTAGAAGCTGTTGATAAAGCGGCTGATGTAGTATCTTCAATGCTTTCTAGAGCCGCAGTTTCTATTGTTTTTGTAATGTTTGCATTTTTAGCTAATGTTGGCCTTTCATTTTGGATTGGTGATTTACTTGGAAAAGATTATTATGGTTTTTTCGCAGTTTCTGGTTTTTATCTACTTGTGTCGATACTACTTTATGTATTTAGAGATGCACTTATTAAATTACCGGTAAGTAATTTTATGATTGTTAGAATGCTAAAAAAAAGATAATATGAAAAATAATCATACAAACACATTGAACGAAGCGATTGAGCTATTAAAGTTGAAACGTGCCGATGAGTTGATGCAATTAAAAGATCAATATCATTATACTTACGAAAGCTTTAAACCAATTAATCTAATCAAAAAGACGATTGGTCAAATGGCACAATCACAAGAGTTCAAAACTAATTTACTTAGTAACGTAGTGGGATTAGCCACTGGATACATAAGCAGAAAAGTTATTGTTGGAAGTACACATAGTCCAATGAAAAAGATTTTGGGTACTGTTTTTCAACTTTTAGTAACAAAAGTAGTTGCGAACCAAACAGAAAAGAAAATTGATAAGGAAATGCAGAATAATTAATTTTTTGCATTTCTATTTTAAAAAGTAATTTTTACTTTAATTACAAACTTTCCATATTCAAATGGAGAGTTTTTTTTTGCTTAAAATTTAATTATACACTCAGTAGTAAATTAACTTATAGAAATTAAATATGTGATTACCAAAATTATTATTTGTCTTATCTCTTTAGTTTTGACAAAATAGTATGTAGAATTAATAAGACACAAAATAATGTCTTTCTGTCCCAAAAATATAGAAAGAGTGAAATTAAAAACAGGTATCGCAAAGCAAGAATTTAATTTTAAAAATTTATACAGTAAGATAAAAGTTTAATAATCAATACGCTAATTCTAAAAATCGGAATACTGGACAATTACAAGAATATACTACACTATTCTTAAAAGTAAATTTATTAAAATCTATAATACCTAAGGATTTTAAAAATAATTTAACAAACTATTATATAAAAGCTCATGTATAATATAAGCTGCAATAATATTTTTATGTAATTGGTTTTGAATGCCTATAGAATTGTAAAATACACTCTACGTAATTGCTAAAGGATTTCAAAATACTGAAAATTATTAGAACATTCCATAAAAAATTATAAGTTTTCAGTAAGATTATTAAGCTGCTGGACATTGTAAAAATCGTATTTATTATAAAATTTTCTGAAACGAAATAATTCTATTTCAAACAACAATCCTATTCATTTAACCACATAAAATGATAAACAGTTAAAATTGTAACTGTTTTCTAATTACGATCAATTTCTATCTTCAGTTTTTTTATTTTGATACTTATTGTACATTTTATCTAAACTTTTATAACCACTTCGATATAAAAGTAGTTAGCTAACTGTTTTTAAATTATTTTTTATTTTGAGAAACTAAAATCTGTGAATTTTGCAAACTTAAAATTTAATAACATAATTAATTAACATAATATTCATTATACTTTTGACGTACAAAATGTATAAACCCCCAAATTAAATAAAATGAAAACAAAAACTTTATTTCTAAACTATGCAATTCTATTTATTGCATTAATTTCTGGATGCGCAAGCGATGATTTTCAGGAGACAGTTGGTATATGTCCTATTGTAGAATCTACCACTCCATTAAGTAATGCTATAGCGGTGCCAGTAAATAGTAACATTACTGTTACTTTTAATGAAGAAATGGATCCTACGACAATTACGCAAAGTTCGATAACTTTAACAGGATCCAGTACTGTCGCAGGAACAGTAACTTATTCAGGAAAAACAGCCTCTTTCAAACCAACTTCAGCATTAGCTGAAAACACTACTTATACGGGAAGGGTAAAAACCACTGTTAAAGATCTTAAAGGAAATGCTTTGCAAACGGATTATGTTTGGGCATTTACAACTGGTTTAATTTTAAGACCAATTGTTACTAGTACTGATCCAATAAACAACGCTACTGACGTAGTCTTAAACAAAGTAATTACGGCTACATTTAGTATGCCTATGAATCCATCAACGCTTAACGCTACTACTTTTACAATAAAACAAGGAGTAAACACAATACCAGGAACTATTTCCTATAGTGGTTCTACAGCATCCTTTACACCTACAATTGCTTTAGACGCTAATACTACCTATACGGCTACAATAACTAATGGAGCAAAAAACTCTTCAGATACAGCATTATTAGCTAATTATGTGTGGACTTTTAAGACAGGAATTAACCCAACAATTATTGCTACTGATCCTCTAAATAATGCAATAAATGTAAATCTTTTAAAAACGGTAACTGCTAATTTTAGTATAGCAATGGATCCAACAAGCATAAACGCCACTACTTTCACTTTAAAACAAGGAACAACAGTAGTTTTAGGAACGGTTTCTTATTCGGGAATTACTGCTTCATTTGATCCTACACTTCCCTTACAAGCAGGTAAAGTTTATACTGCTACAATAACAACAGGTGCTAAAAGCACGATAGGAATTCCTGTGGCCAATAATTATTTATGGAGTTTTACTACTACAGTAACACCGCCAATTGTAGTTTTACCTTCGGCTATTAATCTTGGTACAGCTGCAATGTTTGGTGCTTTTGGCGGAAACGCTGGAATAACTAATCAAGGATTGAATACTGTTATTAACAATGGTAGTATTGGAACTACTGCAGCATCAACATTAGTAACAGGATTTCATGATGCTAATGCTATTTATACTGAAACTCCTTTAAATGTAGGTAATGTTACAGGTCGAATTTATACTGCACCTCCTGCTCCAGGAACTGCAACTTCATTTGCAGTGGCAAGTCAAGGATTACTTGATGCAAATGCAGCTTATCTAAGTATTTCTCCAGCTTCAAAACCAGGAGGAACGGATCCAGGCGCTGGCGAACTAGGAGGACTAACATTAGCTCCAGGAGTTTATAAATCAGCTAGTGGTACATTCAAAATAAGTAATGGTAACCTAACATTAGATGCACAGGGTGATCCTAATGCAACGTGGATATTTCAAACTGCAGCAGGACTTACGGTAGGAATTGCTGGACCAACAGGAGCGAAAAGCATTATAATGAAAAATGGAGCTTTGGCTAAAAATGTATTCTGGTATGTAGGTACTGCGGCAACTATCAACGGAGCTGGTGGCGGAGTTATGGTAGGAACTATAATCGCTAACGCAGGAGTTACATTCTCAACTGCAGGAAATGCTGCGCAAACTGTTCTAAATGGTAGAGCAATTTCTTTAGTTGCATCTGTAACAATGGTAAACACAACAGTAAACGTTCCAAATAATTAAAAAAAAAGTAATAATCCATCCCACTCAAAGTTGGGATGGACTTCTTAAAACTTTATAAAAAATAAACGACATGAAAAATATAACAAAATACAAAAAGGCGTCGCGACAAGCATGGTCAGCTAATACTTTACCCATCAAAAGTCTATCATTAGCATTTTTGACAATTCTAAGTATTCAAAATGAAATAGTAGCACAACAAACGCAAGAGCTTAAGTATGCAAAACCTTCATGGTTCTTTGGTGTCGCTGGTGGTGCTAATTTTAATTTCTACCGCGGATCTACAAATCAGTTGAATGCTAGTTTCACACCTCCTGCAACATTTCACAATGGAGACGGTGTTGGTCTTTTCGTTGCACCTCTTTTAGAGTATCGCCCTGCTAAATCTAAATGGGGCGTGATGTTGCAAGCTGGTTATGATAGCCGTAAAGGTACTTTTGATCAAGTAAATACAGCATGTGACTGTCCTGCTGACCTGACCACTAAACTTAGTTACATCACTGTAGAACCTAGTTTGCGTTTCGCTCCATTTAAATCAAATTTATATCTTTATGGAGGTCCACGTTTAGCTTTCAACCTAGATAAATCTTTTGAATATCAATTAGGTATAAATCCTGCTTATCCAAATCAAACTCCCTCAGCAGCAGTGACGGGTGATTTAGACAACGTTGAAAAAACGCTTATTTCAATGCAAATTGGAGCAGGATATGATATTCCTCTTTCTACAGATGCTAAGAAAACACAATTTGTTCTTTCTCCTTTTGTTTCTTTTCAGCCTTATTTTGGTCAAAACCCTCGTTCAACTGAAACTTTGAACATTACGACAATTAGAGCCGGTGTAGCTCTTAAAATGGGACAAGGAAAAAACATTCAAGAAGCGACTGATATAGTTAAAGATCGTGAAGTTCAATTTACAGTAAACTCTCCGAGCAATGTTCCTGGCGAAAGTAGAATGACTGAAATTTTTCCACTAAGAAACTATGTTTTCTTTAATGAAGGATCTACTGAAATTCCAAATCGTTACGTAACTTTGAATAAAACTCAAGCCGCTAATTTTAAAGAGGATCAATTAGAATTGTTTGCTCCTAAAAACTTAGCAGATCGTTCTAAACGCCAAATGACTGTTTATTATAACGTTTTAAACATTCTTGGACAACGTATGCAACAAAATCCGTCAGCAACAATAACTTTGATAGGTTCTTCTAACAAAGGGAATTCGGATGGTATTGTAATGGCTGAATCAGTTAAAAGTTACTTAGTGAACGTTTTTGATATAAACTCTACTAGAATCGCGACTAAAGGTCAAGAAAAACCAAATATCCCATCAGAACAACCAGGAGCAACATTAGAATTAGTTTTATTGCGTGAAGGTGATCGTAGAGTCTCTATTGAAAGTAACTCTCCTGACTTATTAATGGAATTTCAAAGTGGTCCTGATGCACCATTAAAACCAGTACAAATCATGACATCGCAAGAAGCACCAGTTGAAAGTTATGTAACTTTTAACAATAAAGGAGCTGGAGAAGCATTATCTTCTTGGTCATTACAGATAGCAGACGAACAAGGAAAAACAAAAGCTTTTGGACCTTACACTGAAGATGAAGTTAAAATTCCTGGAAAAGCAATTTTAGGAAGTCGTCCAGAAGGTGATTACTTAGTAAAAATGATTGGTCAGAACAAAAGTGGTAAAATTGTAGAGAAAGAAACTCCTGTTCACATGGTACTTTGGACTCCAGCAAAAACTGTAGAAGGTATGAGATACAGTATTATCTATGAGTTCAATACTTCAAAAGCAATTACGATTTATGAAAAATACCTTACTGAAGTAGTAACACCTAAAATTCCTGTTGGAGCTACAGTATTAATAAAAGGACATACTGATATAATTGGTGACGAAACATACAATCAAACACTATCTCTTTCTCGTGCAAACGATACAAGAAAAATTATTGAAAATGCTTTAGCTAAAACCGGGCGAAAAGATGTGAAATTTGAAGTTTCTGGTTATGGTGAAAATGAAAACAGTGCACCTTTTGAAAACAAAACTCCAGAAGAACGTTTTTACAACCGTACTGTAATTATTGATATAATTCCTGCTAATAAATAAATCTCTTATTTTAGCGTAAATTTTAAGAATGAATAAAAGGATAGAAATTTAAAAATCTATCCTTTTTTTTGTACCAAAAATTAAAATTAGAAACTAATCACTTCACAATACACATAATTCGTCGCATCTTCCTTTTCGAATAAAGTTATCTTTTTTAAATTTTATAACAAATATTATACATTGCGATAAAAAGAGTATTTTTACTTTCTTCTTTATTTTAACATATGAATTCTAACGAAAAAATTCTCAGTAAATTCTACACTGCTTTTGCAAATGGTGATGCGAAATCTATGTGCGAATGTTATCATTCTAACATTAAATTTACCGATCCTATCTTTAGATTATTAGTTGGAAATGATGTTTGCCAAATGTGGAAAATGCTATTTGTAAAAAGCAAAGAGACTATCAAAGTTGAATTTTCAATTGGAAAAATAGATCAATACCGTGGTTCAGCTACATGGATAGCCACATATAAATTTGGCAAAAAGAATAGAAAAGTGATAAATAAAGTTTACTCTGAATTTCAGTTTAAGGATGGATTGATAATCAAGCAATTTGATCATTTTAATATGTGGTTGTGGTCTAAGCAGGCTTTTGGAATTATAGGATATCTTTTTGGTTGGACGGGCTACTTCCAGCGAAAAATAGAAGAAAAAGCTTCGCTGTCATTAAAAAAATATCAAAATGCTAGTTGAGTCACTAAAAACTTTATTTAATAGAGATCTCAATAAACTTCAAGAGGAAATTGAGTTATATAAAAATGAGGCTAATCTTTGGAAGATTGAAAAAGGAATTAGTAATTCTGCGGGGAATCTTTGCTTACATCTAATAGGCAATCTCAATAGTTATATAGGATCTACTCTCGGAAAAACAGATTACATTAGGAATCGAGATCTTGAGTTTTCATTAATAAATGTTTCAAAAGCAGAATTATTAAATAGAATTGAAAAAACTAAAGTAGTAGTGAATAACGCACTAGAAGTAATAACTTCCAAAAAACTTGAAGAAGAATATCCTCTTTTGGTATTCGAAAATAAGACTACAATAGCGTTTTTTCTAATTCATTTGAGTACTCACCTTGCTTATCATTTAGGCCAAATAAATTACCACAGGCGCTTGCTAGATTCTTAAATAAATACAATTTTATTCAAGCAGTAAATGAATGAAAAATTTGCTACTTATAAATTTCAAATGAATTAAAAGTCATTAAAGTCAAACTGCCACTTTATAGTTTTATCATACCATAATTGCCCTTCAGAAACCGTTAGAGGACAATCAAAATTATTAGTATAAAGAGCTCCAGTTCCTAATCCTTGTGGCATCAAATTGTGCTGTAAAAAAGTCCATTGTGCAATTGCATTTAGACCAATATTACTCTCTAAAGCTGAGGTAATCCACCAACCAATATTGTGCTTTTCAGCTAAAGAAATCCATTCTTGGGTTCCTCTAAAACCACCTACAAAACTTGGTTTTAAAATGATATATTGAGGCTTAATTTTAAGTAATAATTCTTCCTTTTCAGCTAAATTAAAAACACCTATTAGCTCTTCATCTAGCGCAATGGGAAAAGGAGTGATTTTGCATAGCTCTGCCATCCTGTCAGTATTGTTTTTTTCAATTGGTTGCTCGATACTATGTAATTTAAATTCAGATAGTTGAAGTAATTTATCTAATGCTAAATTTGAATTAAATGCACCGTTAGCATCTACTCTAATTTCGATTTGTTCTGGTGAAAAATACTCTCTAATAAACCGTAATAATTGCAACTCTGTATCAAAATCAATAGCTCCAATTTTCAATTTAATACAACGAAATCCAGCAGCTAATTTTTCTTCTATTTGCTCCTTCATATAAGCTTCTGTCCCCATCCATACGAGCCCGTTTATATTGATAGACTTTTCACCTGTAGTAAACTCTGATGGAAAGAGTAAAAAAGGGTTTTCACTCCCTAGAGATTGAAACGCCATTTCAACACCAAACTGTATCGATGGATATTCTAATAATACTTCCCAAAGCTTATCCTTTCCTAAATGAATATTAGCACAAGTCCACTTTAATTTCTCTTCATAATCGAGTCTATCGTCGATACTCAAGCCACGAAGAATTCCGCACTCCCCTATTCCCTTTTTACCATCCTTTTCTAGAATGATAAACCAGGTTTCTTTTTCATTCATTATACCTCGAGAAGTTCCTGAGGGCCTTCTGAAATTCAGTATGTATTTATGGTAGGATGCTCTCATGTTTCATTTAACCCCGAAGGATGTTTAAGATTACTTATCAGATTATAAAAACAATTTTTAATTACTCTATCGTCAATTTTAAAATAGACAACTTCTAAGTAAAGCGCTATTTCAAAAACTTTAAAACTCTATCAAAATCCTTATTTCGAATGCCTAATTTTTTAAATGTTTCAAAGTCTTGTTTAATTTTTTCGTTCCAACTCAAACTGTCACTTACATTTTGCGCTTCGTATTCTTTGTAGATAACTTTAGCAGAATAATAATTATCGTTTAACAGATAAGCATGCGCTAAGTTTAATTTTATTAATAATTCAGTATCATCAAGCTTCTCACCTTCTTTAAGAAACTTAATTGCCTTACCGTATTGCTTGGTTAAAATATAATTGCTGCCGATTGAATTGTAGTCTAAAGCCTTTGCCTTACCATCATTTAGCACTATCATCAATTTAGTTATCGCATCACCAATCTTACCCTCTTTTGAGAGAACTCCAGCTTGCTTTCTCAAATCTTCATAAATAGCAGTTGAAAGATTGCTTTCGCTAAAACAACTAGCACCATAATCTTTAAAAGCTTTAGCACGCTCAACAGCTAACAATTTTTGAAATTCCTTAAACTTATATTTAGATTGAATTTTATCCAATATACAGACGCAAAAATCATCCGAATTAGCCATCTTCTGAGCTAAATTAGAAGTTTTACATTGATCAATTATATATTTTCTATTCTCAGTTGTCCATCCACGACTTAGTTTATTATCTACCCACGGCACAACTTCAAGAACAATTTTCTGATTCATAATCCAATTCTTGCTTTCAAAACCAAACCATAAATTGCCGGAATTCGATTTCATACAAGATATTTTATCAGCGGAAAGCAATTTTGCATCTTTGCTCACTGGCGTATCTTGCACGAAACAAGCATTCTCAGTGCTTCCATCTTCCTTGTATTGTGACGCGAAACCTGCAGAAGAAAATATAGCATACTTACACTTATCCTCACCTGAGATTTTTGACAATATAAAGACAGCGCCAGCAGAACCTTGCGAAATACCCGTAGGATCAGGAATAGCTTTTAAAACTGAAACTAAACTACTCGCCATTTGTTGGTTTTTATCCAAGAGCGTAATTCTGAAAACAACTTCGGTGGTTCCTTCTGGGAAATCTTGGGTTTTGACAACAATTCTATTTCTTGCAGAAACGGTTACTTCTTGGACTGTAGCTCGAGTTTTATCCCAATAGCCATCTTTTTGCGCAAAACTCGCTTGGAATGCAAGTGTTATCAAAAGCAGAAAAAAAACTTTTTTACTATTCATATCGTTTGTTTACTTTTTTTTAGCCCAGATAGAAGTGGAAATCCTTTTATAGATTATCTAGCCTTTCTAAGGCTGGATAATTTATAAAAGATTGAAACGGATAGCTGGAATAGCTCCATATAAAACTATAACTCAATTGAAGTCCCTATTTCAAGTAGCATTAAATCTTTTCCTTTATTAAAGAATTTTCTAATAGCGTCTTCATGATCTATTTCAATATAACCAAAAGTATCATAGTGATATCCTAGAATTTTGTCGCAATCAACAAAATCAGAAGCAATAATCGCATCTTCAACATTCATGGTGAAATTATCTCCTATAGGCAGAATCGCTAAATCAAGCTTAGTGCGCATAGGAATGAGTTTCATATCCATTGTCAAAGCAGTATCACCAGCAATATAAATATTTTTGTGTTCGCCCTCGATCACAAATCCTCCTGGGTTTCCACCATAAGATCCATCAGGAAAAGAACTTGAATGTATTGCATTTACGTATTTTAGTTTACCAAAATCAAAGTTCCAACTTCCGCCGTGATTCATAGGATGTGATTGAAAGCCTTTAGCGCCATAATATCCTGCAATTTCAGCATTAGAAACAATTACCGCATTAGTTCGCGTAGCTATTGCTTCAACATCAAGAATGTGATCGCCGTGAGCATGCGTTAAAAGAATAAAGTCAGCTTTTAATGAATCAATATCGATATGTGCTGCCTTAGGATTTGCAGAAATATAAGGATCTACTAAAATATGCGTACCGTTAACTTCGATACCTAAAGAGGCGTGACCATAAAATGTTATTTTCATTTGAATAATTTTTAAAATCCTTTTAATTTACATGTACTATGATACAATTTATATGAAAACGGTCTGAAATTAAAAAGGATGATTATATTTTATTTTAATTTTTGCTAGCAGTTTTTAAAATTGCGACTCATTTATTTCACAATAGAATCGTTATCTACCTCCCAAAAACAGATTTACAATTAAATCCGGAATTAATGAAACCATGCATAAAGCTAATAAAATAGAAAGTGCAAATGTGCTTAACGCTAATTTTTTTAACTCAGGATCTAGAGCTCTCGGATCTTCGTTTCGGTAAACCGTATTAAGGTGCTTAACCAAAGGTACATAAGCTAATAAAAATAAATATTGATCTAAACGATAATCACTTAATATTGCGAAAACTAAAACTAAAACCATTGCTGTAATGATTAAAAAGTAATGATATTTCTTAGCCTTTGCTCCACCTATTTGAACAACAATTGTATTTTTATTTGATTTTCGATCAGAGGATTCATCACGCATATTATTCAAGTTCAAAACTCCAGTGCTTAGTAATCCTATTGCTGCAGCCGGCAAGAATAAATCAAAATCTAGTTGCTCTGAGTATAAAAAATTAACTCCAAGTGTGCTTACCAAACCAAAAAATACAAACACGAAAACATCACCAAATCCCCTATAACCATAAGCAGTATTTCCCACTGTATAGCGAATCGCCGAAGCGATAGATAAAATACCAAGCAAAAAGAAAAATAAAGAATACCAAATATTAGTATCGCTGAAAGCGAAGTATATCAAGGTAATAGCCGACATCAAAGTTAAAAATGAAGTTATCGCAATTCCAGTTTTCATCGCTTGAGGCGAAATCGCACCACTTTGTATCGCTCGCAACGGACCTACTCGATCTGCATTGTCAGTGCCTTTTATTCCGTCGCCATAATCATTTGCAAAATTTGAAAGTACTTGCAAACCCAGCGTTGTTAAGATTGCTAAACCAAAAATGGTCCAACTAAAAACTTCAGTCGGAGTTTCAATATTATCTGTAGGTCGTAACGCATACATACTTCCTACAATAATTCCAGATACTGATAATGGCAAAGTTCTTAATCGTGCTGCTTCAATCCAATGTTTCATTTTATTCAATTTGTTTAATACCACGAAGGTAACTTATATTTCTATTTTATTTTCTAACTAATATATCCTTCTACTCCCATTTATGGGTGATAATTGTAACAACTTTTATAACTCTACATCCAATTGCTATCTGAAGTCTCAATTTTATACAACCACTCGTTTACATGATGCTTTATAGTTGTAAAATTACCTAACTGAAAAGCTAAATCTCCACCGGCGGTATGTATTATAATCGAACCAATGTCGGCATTTTTATGCCAAAAAAGTTGCGAAGTAGTTACTCCTTGTATTTTTGCAGTATCCACAATAGAATTATCGATATCCCAAGCACCACTTTGTTTGATTACAAAATCATCACTAATATAAAGTCTGTTGTTTAGATATCCGAAAAATACAATTAGCCCGATAAACACAACATAGATGGGAACAACAAAAACATAATCCAGCAAAGAAGGATCGACATAATTAGCTAGTGCAAAAAATAGTATCGCTGGAATTATAATAAAAAGTAAAAGTGAAAATACTAGTTTTCTATAATTTGGCTTTAGCTGTATTCCTTTTTCAGGTATGTTTCGAAATAAAAACTTGAAAATAGCAGCTTTTTCATTTTCATCGCAGCCAGGGATTTCGATAATAGACTTGTTGTTTTGTCTATCCCCGCTCGTAGCTTGCTTTATCTTAATCTCCAAAGTATCCATTTTCTTTTGGAAATAGTTTCTACTAATAGTTACAATTTGCACCTTTTCGGGTTTCACGATTGTACTTTTAGTACTCAATAATCCGAAGGAAAGCACAAGCGAGTCATTATGCTTAGTCACTTGGTAATCATAGTACTTGAAAATGACCCGAATCAAATTGATCATTAATATCACAGCGATCAAAACAAAGAATACAAAACCAATAGATTTTAGAGCTAAACCTTGATCAATATAACTTTCAAGTTCTTCATCGCTAAAATCATATTCTGGTATAATCTTTTTTACATTATCAAAAATTGTAATTATAAATGCTAAAACTAAGCCGAATGTTTTGACATAATTAGTTGTAATTCCGACCTTCAATAAACTTAAAAAACTAATTTTCACAAGTGGTTTATCATCCTCAACTGAATTAATTAAAGTTTCATCATCACTTTGTAATTGATCTTTGCTAATTTCATTTACTGACAATCTTGTTTTTAAAGCGACTGCGAGAGCATGTGAAACGGCTTTAATTCTTCCCTCTTTCTTTGCACTTCCAGCTGTGTCAACATTAAGTTCATAAACACCAATTATTCTTTGAATTAAGGATTGATTAATGTCTACTTGCTGAATTCTATTCAGCTGAATAATAGTTCTTTTTTTATTAAGGACTCCTTCATTTATAATAAACTCATCATTATCACTATCCAAGTAAAAAGTAAAATTCAAGTACTTCAGATAAGCAATTAATGCAACAATTAATAAAAAAGCAGCTACGCCAAAAACTAGATAAACTGAATTTAAATCTTTAAACTTAACAATATAAATAAGTAAAACCGGCCATAAACCGCGTGCCCAAAGCTGCAACGTATCAAAAAACATTACTAGTACGCCTATTGGTGATTGCCTTTGAGGAAGGTTAAATTGTTGATCCATTATAATTGCTTTTGAATTTTACCCATTAGCAATTGTTTAATTTTTTCCGCTTCCTCTTTTTCGATTCCAGGAATTTCGATATCGCTAGAGCTTCCACCAGCGGTAAATATTTGAATTTTGGCTAAATCAAAAATACGTGAAACAAGACTTTCATGTAATGCTACGTGCTGTATTCTATTATAAGGTATTACAACAGTATTATTCGAAATAAGTCCGAACTTATATAATACATCGTGTTCTCTAAATGCATATCCCTTTTTGTAGAATCCCGCTATTGACACGAATGTAATAAATAAGCAAAATATTGAAAGCATAATTCCAATTATCAACCAAATTCTTCCTGAAAATAATTCTTCATTATAATAAGAGAAAAAAACAAAAAATAGAATTAGAGACGCACAAAAGATCACCAAATTTATAATAACAACTTTAAGATATTTAGGATGTAAAGATGTAAAAACAACTTCCTCAAATTTAGGAAGTTGCTTGGTATCAATTGTGTAGTTTGTGAAATTTTCCATTTAGTTTTATTGATTTACTGATGCAGTAATTTTTGAATTCATAAAAGTTTTGAAACTTTAATTATATATATAAGTTCAGCTTTAAATAATGACTGTGCTTCCTCAATATTAAAAATTTTTAATTTCGAATTGAAGAATGATCATTAATAAAGCTTATTATATTATGGTAACCATTTTTTTTCAAAATTCGGTTTTCTTTTTTCTAAAAAAGCATTTCGACCTTCTTTAGCCTCTTCAGTCATATACGCAAGACGAGTTGCTTCTCCAGCAAAAACTTGTTGGCCAACCATTCCATCATCAGTAAGGTTCATAGCAAATTTCAGCATTTTTATAGCCATAGGCGATTTCTGCAAAATTTCTTGAGCCCATTCGTAAGCAGTGTCTTCCAGTTCTGCATGCGGAATAACAGCATTTACCATTCCCATATCCATAGCATCTTGCGCTGAATAATTGCGTCCCAAAAAGAAAATTTCGCGCGCTTTTTTCTGCCCGACCATTTTTGCTAAGTATGCTGAACCGTATCCACCATCAAAACTAGTTACATCAGCATCTGTTTGTTTAAAAATCGCATGCTCTTTACTTGCTAAAGTTAGATCGCACACAACATGCAAACTATGACCACCACCTACAGCCCATCCAGGAACAACAGCAATAACTACTTTTGGCATGAACCGAATCAAACGCTGTACCTCGAGTATATTCAAACGATGTTGTCCATCTTCGCCAACATATCCTTGGTGACCTCTTGCATTTTGATCACCACCACTGCAAAAAGAATATACACCATCTTTTGAAGAAGGACCTTCAGCAGAAAGTAAAACTACTCCAATAGAAGTATCTTCTTGCGCATCATAAAATGCATTGTACAATTCCGCAGTAGTTTTAGGCCGAAAAGCATTTCGTACATCAGGTCTATTAAAAGCTATTCGAGCAACACCATTGCACTTCTTATAGGTTATATCTTCATATTCTTTAGCAGTAATCCAATCCATAATCGTTGATTTAAATTATTTTAGTGTAAAAATAAATCATTTTTTGCAGTATATCTATTCTATCAAAAGAAGCTTGTGGTACTATTTATCTGATGAATGATGCTAAAATGTTAAAAATCAGTACTTAAAGACTAAAATAAAGAGTTTCAATGTAAATTTTTTTTATATTTATGGTAATCAAGATTGACAAATACAAATTATGTATTTCATTAATTTTTTTTAATTAACACTGATTTATTAACCCTAAAAAAAGAATGTATTGAGTACACTAAAAAATGTTGTCGCTCCTTTTTCTAAGGCAGTAATTAATCAATCGATTACAAATACTTGGAGAAATGAGATAATGAGAAAATCATATGTCATTTTAATAGATTCTGATAAGTAACTCCTACGGTTGAAACAAAGATTAATTTTTCTTGTTCTTGCATTAGCGAGACATTAATAAAAGAATGTTTAGAAAATAATCTTAAAATTTATATATAAACCAAAGGCTAACTGTGAACTTGGATATCGAATTACATAACTTTTGATTTCACATTTTAAGACATAAAAAAAATTAAGTTAAATTACGCTTAAGTTAATCTAGTAAAGGTAATATAAGTATATAGTATCGTTTTAAAGGCGCATAAATTTACTTTAAACTTCAAATTATTTTATTGCTGATCTAATTACAATTTTAAAAACAGCACTAAAAAGAGAAAGACTAATCGTTTTTGATTAGTCTTTCTTTTTATTATTCTTTTACTAGATAAATTCCATCTTCTTTTATTTCAATTAGTTTCTCTTTATATAGAGAACCTATCGCTTTCTTAAAAGTTTTTTTACTCATTTTTAAAACGGTTTTAATATCTTCAGGATGTGAATTATCAGTGAGTCTTAAAAATCCTCTACTCACTCTTAATTCATCTAGAATTTTTTCAGCATTCGGTTCAATGCTTTCGTATCCCTGAACTTGCAACGCTACATCTATTTTATTGTCTGGACGAATAGTTTTTATAAAACCTCTCATACGATCACCAGTTCGAATGGCATCATCATAAACTTCGTCTTTATAAAGTAAGCCTTTGTGCTTTTCGTTTATGATTACATTAATTCCTATCTCTGTGATATGAGAAACAATCAAATCCACTTCTTCCCCTTTTTCGACAGTAAGCTCTTCATTTTTAAGAAATTGATTCGTCTTACTTGAAGCAACTAAACGATTGGTTTTTTCGTCCATGTATAGATAAACTAAGTATCGTTTTCCTTTTTCCATCGGACGAGCTTGCTCTTTATAAGGAACCAAAATATCTTTTTCCATTCCCCAATCCATAAAAGCACCTATCTGATTTACGTAGTTCACTCGCAACAACGCAAATTCATTTATTAAAATATAGGGTTCCAAATTTGTAGCAACAGGACGCTCTTCGTGATCCAAATAAACAAAAACAATAAGCTCCTCACCTATTTCAAAATCATTTGGCACATATTTATTGGGTAAAAGTATATCATGTATTCCTTCTGGATCCGTATCCGGTGTCCCTAAGAACAAGCCGACTTTAGTATCTCTTAATATTATAAGCGTATTGTATTTTCCTATTTCAATCATTATCTTAGAATTCTTAGTCTTTATCAACTATATAAGTCGCAAAGGTACAAAGATTTAATTATAAATTAATTTTGATTACGACTTATAAAACTCTAATTTTATAGATAATACGGTCTTGGACGATAACTATTTTACGGATTTTCCACTTAATAGTTCGAAATCGCTGTAGCAAATAAAAATTTTTAATTAATTCAAATACAATATTTAACATAATGAAAACAGCCTCATTAACAAAAGATCTTCAGTACAATGAAGAAAAAGTAGCAGTAAAAGTACTAATGGAAACAGAAACATCTAAGGAAATTAGAATCCTTTTTAGAAAAGGACAAGTGATGAAAGAACATAAAGCTGGATTTCCAATTACGGTAGCAATTCATCAAGGAAGTATCAATTTTGGAGTGAATGGTGAAAAAATGATCTTACAAGCTGGAGATTTAATTTCGCTAGATGCAAATGTACCTCATGATTTGCATGCTGAAGAGGATAGTATCGTGAGATTAACGTTATCCAAGTTAGATACAATCGATAGAGTTAAAAAGGTAATTGAATAAGTATTAAATTTTACATTGTAACGTTATACAATGATATTTTAAGAGAATTATTTTGAATCTGAATTAAATTTTAAGATTCAACAAATCCTAAAACTCAATTCTGTTACTTGATTTTTTATTCATTTTACTAACTTTGAGAAAACTAAAAAACTACTAATGAAATCAAAATCTATTTTCTACTTATTAATCTTTACACTACTCTCTCAAACTACTTTTGCACAAGCAACAGTAGATGATCCTGAAATAACAAAAATGGTATCCGAAGTAAAGTCGGAAAACCTCGAAGCTACAGTTCGCAAACTAGTTTCTTTTGGAACAAGACATACTTTAAGCGATACTAAAAGTAATACTCGCGGAATTGGAGCAGCTCAACGTTGGGTAAAATCTGAATTTGACAAATATGCTTTATCTTCTAATGGTAGACTAACTTCAAAAATTGATTTCTTCACTATTAAAGCCGATGGAAAACGTATTGCGGTCGATAGTGAATTAGGAAATGTAATGGCTACCTTAAAAGGAACCGATCCAAATGATGATCGCGTAATGATTATAAGCGGTCATTTAGATTCTCGTGCTTCTAATGTAATGGACGCAAAAATCGATGCTCCAGGAGCAAATGATGATGCATCAGGAGTCGCGGCGATGATGGAACTCACAAGAATCATGAGTAAAAGAGAATTTCCATTTAAACTAATTTTCGTTGCGGTAGTTGGTGAAGAACAGGGATTGTATGGCGCGAAACATTTAGCAGATGTTGCAAAAGAATCAAAATGGAATGTAGTTGCCATGATTAATAATGATATGATTGGTAATAGTTTATCCAGCGGTACATTATTTAGAGACAACATGCAAGTGCGTGTATTTAGTGAAGCTACTCCTTTTTTAGAAACAGAAGCAGAATCTAAAATGCGCAAATCGACTAATCGTGACAATGATAGCCCATCGAGACAACTAGCGAGATACATTAAAACTGTAACTAACCAATATATTGATCAATTAGATATTAAGTTAGTTTATCGAAATGATAGATTTTTACGAGGTGGAGATCACACTCCTTTTAGCCAAAATGGATTTACAGCAATTCGCTTTTGCGAAATGAATGAAAATTTTGATCACCAGCATCAAGATGTTAGAAAAGAAAACAATGTACAATTTGGCGATCTTCCAGAGTTTATGGATTTTGAATACCTTAAAAAAGTAACTACTTCGAATCTAGCAACTTTTAGTAATTTAGCTTGGTCACCAAAAGCACCTACAAACGTAGGAATAGAAGTTAAAGATTTGACTAATTTTTCGACTTTAGTTTGGAAAGCACCTGAAGGAAAAGAAGTTTATGGATACAACATACTTATAAGAGAGACTTCCGCACCTCATTGGGAAAAGACAATTTTTGTTAAAGATTTAAAAGCAGAAATTCCTTATTCTAAAGACAATTTCTTTTTCGCTGTACAAGCTGTAGATGCATTAGGACACTCAAGCCTACCTGTCTTCCCTGTGCCAGTTAGATAAATAATTAACTGATATCAACTTACAAGTGGCAATTTAATATCAAATCAAAAAAAAGCGTTCAAATAATTAAGTTGAACGCTTTTTACATTTAAAAAATTTATTATTTGTAGATACTTTCTTTTTTGAAATGTACGGTTAATAGATAGTATACTACCGCTCTATACTTGCTTTTATTCGAACGACCGTATTTATCCATAACAGCATCAATACCGGCATCTAAATCTGCACCGTCAGTTAATCCTAATTTTTTAATCAAAAAATTATTTTTCAGCGTTTCTAATTCCGCCTTTTGACTTCCAGCAACGATAGCGGCATCAGCGTTATAAATGGATGGTCCACAACCAATGGTTACTTTTGTCAACAAATCCATATCTGGATTAACACCGCACTTGTCTTTCAGATCTGCAGCATACTTAACAATTAATTCTTCTCTTGCGCTCATAATAATAGTGTAATAATGGGTTAGTGTTTAACTCAAATTTAATCAATTATTCCTAATAAGCAGACTATAATAATTGTTTATAACGAAAAACGTAGGATAATCTTTAACTTTCTAATTCTATAATTTTGTTCAACCCTGTAAACCAAATTATCTGAGTCCAAAGAAAACGATACGTTAGAAAAATAACAGAAATACACACTATCCAGTACAAAACTTCACTTTCATAACTAAATGCTGAAAACAAAAAATCCAACAACCAAAAAGCGCCAAAAGAAACTGGTAAAACAACAGCAAATATTCTAAAAATAAATGCAATAATTTGTAGGGTTTTTTGAATAATCATGATTGGCGATTTAGAAAGTTTCATAGAAAACTCGTTACGATAGATTCATATTTAATTAATTAAATATGATATCGAAGAATTTAAAGCTAAAATAAATCAAACATTTTGATTAATTATAAGTGTTTTGTGAACGCCTATTTTAAGTTGACAAACACCCCTTTCTAGCTAAAAAAAAATCCCTAAACTTGAAGCTAAACTTTTATTTTAATAGTTACGCAAGTTCCCTTAGTATCGTTATACTCTGTTTCAATAGGATTTTTTATCTCTTTCTGTAGGAGAATCAACCTCTCCTTTGTCAATTCAACGCCTTTAGATTTATGAAGTTTCACTTTATCAAAAGACGAATTGCCTTTACCATTATCGATAATTTTGCACTCTAGAATACTTTTAGACAACATCGAAAATGAAATAATAAGTTTAGGCTTTACTGAATTATCATTAAAAGCGTGGACAAATACATTTTCAACAAATGGCTGTAAAGTCATTGTTGGAATTTTGCACGACTCTAAATCTATTGCTGAATCGATTTCAAATTCTATAACTATATTATTTCCAAAACGAATATTTTCAATCTCACTGTAAGCTTTCAAATAATTGATTTCATCTGAAATACTAATTTTATTTTGCAATGAATTTTCAAATGTTTGTCGCATTAAAGTAGAAAGATTGCTAACAAAATCAAGTGAGCTGTCAACTTCATTACTAATTATAAAATGCTGAATTGTATTTATTGAATTAAACATAAAATGAGGGTTCATTTGGTTCAATAAGACATCAGCTTGCGTTTCAGCAATTCGCTTTTCTACCCGTGCCTTCTCTTTTTCTTTACGTTTATATAATAAGAAAATATAAAATATTCCTGCATTTAAAACGAAAAAAGATATAGTTAAAAACCACCATGTTAGCCAAAATGGTGGTAATACTTTTATGTTCAACAACTTGAAAACACTGTGCTTTCCCGCATTTGAATCAAAAACTTCGATTTGAACATTATAACTGCCAGGAGGTAGATACGATAAATAAATGTTTGGCTCCTTACTATATGGACTCCATCGATTTGTGTTTTCTAATCGATATTTGAATTGTAATTTTTCAGGAAATGGATGTCCTTTTGGAATAAAATTAATTGAAAAGGAATTGTAATTATAGGCTGTTTTCAATTCGTCGCTAGAGTACTGAAACCAATTATATTTGCCTTTACCAATTTTCACTCCATTAATTGCAATTTCGCTTATAGCGATGGAACTTACTGTAGTTTGCTCTCGTAAAACTTTTTTTAGGTCTACTACAAAATAGCCTTTATTTGTACCCAACCATAACTTATCGCTAAAAATCTTTGAGGTTGTTACGGCAGCATCAGCTAGTCCTTGCTCCTTATCTATTATTCTTACTATACCGTTTTGGTATACGTTCATCCCTTTTTCGGTTCCTATAAGTATACAGTCTTTGTACGCTTCTAAGTACAAAATGGTATTCCCAATTATTTGGTTTTTGAAAATAGTTTTAACGACTTTGAAAGATGGATTATCTTCAACGATAAATATATCACCAAATTCAGCACCGAGTATAAGTCGGCCTTTATCATCAACTGTAATGTGCTTAAACTTTTCTTCTTTCCAAATTCCTTCCGCTAAGTAAGATTTAAATTTACCATTTTCAAAAGTGTACAAGCCATTAAAAACAGATAATAAATATGTTTTGCTATTACTATTTAAAATTTTAACAATAAACTGAGGCGTATTTTTATCTAAATTATAATAATTTTTAGCTTGTAGTTTGGAAACATCATCATAAACTCGAACACCTGCGTAGGGAATGGTTTCAATAAATTGACCGTCAGTTCCAAAACCGAATTTCAAAGTATGCTTCGGTAAATAGGAAATAAAATTTCCACTTCCATCCATTTCGAATACACCTATATTACTTCCAATCCAAAGCCTGTCTTCTTTACGGACTATTTCGTAGAACCCAATTTCAGTGGCCGGAATATTAAAATTTAGTTTATAATCTAAAGAATTTACGCCTCTATTTCTATAGATAGATTTCTGCTTTTCTAAAAATGATAGTTGGGCAGTTTTAAAATCTGATAATGTAAGCCGTTTTGAAATTATCTGATTATTATTTAAAACAGTTAGTCCAGCATTGTCTAAAATTATGGTTTGATTCCCAATTTTTTCAAAATCTATAATTGACTTATCTTCAAAAGAATAATATTCAATCATTTTATCTAAACGTACTTCGTAAATACCTTTGTCGTTAGAACCAACATATAATATATCTTTAGCTTTATCGTAAACAACATTAAGAATGATTTTAGAATCAATTCCATAATATTTGGAAACATTGATCATTACGTCATTTTCAATACGGTACAATCCTCCATCTGGATTGTAAATTCCCCAGGCTGCAGCATATATATTTTTACGCTTATCACCTGCAAATTGCCAAACTATAGAGTTACCAAATTTAGTGGAAGTAAAGTTTCGCTTATTTAATTCTCGAATGTCATATCTATCAATAAAACCCTCATTTCCACTATATAATATAGAGCCAAAAATTCCTAAAGAATAAGAGTTTTTATTTGCATTAACAGAAATTATTTTAAAAGCACCATCAACTTCTTTAATTTTAAATAAGCCATGAAAAAGTGACGTAAAAAAAACTTCATCCCTGTATTCGAAAAAAGAAATACAGATAAAATCCTCATTATGCTTTGGTATTTCAGGCGTTATAACTTTATTTGAATTGATGTCAATTATTGAAACGCCTTGCTCTGTTCCAACGTATACATTATTTTTAAAGGGAAACAATTTACGAGTTTTGTTGTGCTTGAGTCCATTTTTAGTAGTGAATACTTTAAAACTAGTTCCATTATATTTAGTTACTCCGCCACCGTAACTGGCAAACCACATATTCCCTTTTTTATCTTGAGAAATGTCCCAGCAACTATTATGGCCTAAACCTGACGACGCATCAATATTGTAAAAAGAGCCATTTTCCATTCTTGAAACTCCGTTTTCTGTTCCAACCCAAAGAACGTTCTTTGAATCGAAAAATAAAGTTCTGACAGCATTGTTAGGTAAACCATCTGCTGTGGTGTAATTTTTAGATGGAAAATATTGAGCAAAGCCGAAGTTTACAAATAGAAATAAAGCAACTAAAATTCTAATTCGTAATTGCATCTATTAATTTCTTTTTGGTAAAAAAAGTGTCGGAGACTGGTATAATTGATCCATTAATCATCTCAAGATTATACTCCTCTGATTTAAATCCTTTAATGTAGTTTCGATTAACTAAATAACTTTTATGTATTCTAATAAACTGTGGTTCAATTAGTAGCTCAGAAATATCTTTTAAACTTTTTGTAATTAAATATTCCTTTTCAATTGTAATAATATTGGTATATGAACCATCTGATTTACAGTAGACAATGCTATTAGCTTGTATCACTTCAAAACCATTTTTCACGGGAAAAACAATTCTTTGCTTATCACTAAACTGATTATTAATATTTTCAGTAAGTAGTTTGAATCTATCGATGCTTATTTTTAATTCTTTTTTTGACTCGTAACGCGTTATCGCAACTTCGAAATCTTCCTTATTAATAGGTTTAACAAGATAATCTAATGCGCTATTTCTAATTGCTTTAATAGCAAATTCTTTGTGCGCCGTCGTAAATATAATTTCAAAATTTATTTTGTCGAAATACTTTATAAGCTCAAATCCATCTTCGTCAGGCATGGTTACATCTAAGAAAATTAAATCAGGCTGATTTTTTTTTATGGATCGAACAGCGCTCTCAACAGAATTACACTCGTCAATTACTTCGATTCGCTCACCAAAATAACGTTCGCAAAATTTTCGTAAAAAACTACGCGCGTGCATTTCGTCATCAATTATAATTACTCTTATTTTCATGCTGAAAATTGTTTTACTATGCTAGAATACTAAAATAGTATATTATTCTCTTCAGCAACATAATTTCTTATGAAAAGGCATTAAAACGCTATGAAAGCACAAATCTGACTTATGAAAGTATTATTTATTAGAAAAATTACAAAACATTAAAAACTACCACTAAACTAACTCCTTAAAATATTGCAATAAGATCTTATCATTTTCTAATGTAGGAGTAAAAACTTCCAAGATTGAAGGTTTATCACTTTGATTATAGAAAGCACTCAAACTTGCACTTAAGCTTTTTTCGTCGCTAGCAACAGTATACTCGAAACCATACATTTTAGCTAAATGCTCAGCAGTGAAACAATGAGAAGTTTCAAAGAAAGTATTAAAAACTGCAGATTCTTCGTGACCCGGTAAAATCCTAAAAATTCCTCCACCGCCATTGTTCACTAAAATAATCTTAAAGTTTTTTGGAATATATTGATTCCACAATGCATTGCTATCATATAGAAAGCTAATATCTCCTGTAATAAAAACCGTTTGCTTTTTATTGGCAACAGCCGCACCAATAGCAGTCGAAGTACTTCCGTCAATTCCGCTTGTTCCACGATTACAATACACTTCAATAGATGGATCGATATCAATTAATTGTGCGTACCTAATGGCTGAGCTATTACTAATTTGTAATTGACAGTGCTTTGGTAAATTTTTTATTACTTTCTCAAATACTACAAAATCTGAAAATGGAAGTTTTCTTAAATAAATTTCATGCTTTTCTTCACGTAAAATTTTAACTGCATTAGTTTTCTCAAAATAGTCGCCTTTAACAACTCTAACTAAAGGCATAAAAGATTCAAAAAAACTATTTGGATTAACTTCAAAATGCTTTGTTAGTGATCCAAAAGTATCGTAAGCTCGCAAGGTGTCTATATGCCAATGATGTTTCGGTTTATATTTTCGAAGAAACGCTTTTATACGTTTTGAAACGATCATACCACCAAAAGTCACAAGAATATCTGGACAAAAGTCTTCATATTCTTTAGTAGTGAAAGGTGTAATTATAGTATCAATATTATTTATAAAAGTAGAATGATGAAGGTTTGATGTTGTTTCCGTCATTACCACAACCGATTCGTCTTCTCCTAAAGCAGCTAAAGTAGTGTCATTTATTGCGTAAGGTTCATTGACACCTACTAAAATCATTTTTCTAGTCGATGAATTCCAAATTTCTGCATATTCAGATAGATCTTCAATAATTGGAACTGGAATAAATGTTGCAAATCCATTTACTAAAACTTCAACAGAAAGTTCAGATGTCGTTTCGTATAACGGTTCTTCAAAAGGTGCATTGATATGTACAGGACCTTTTTCGTTTAATGATGTATCGATAGCCCGGTTGATTTTAGCATCGTTCTCTTTCGAAACATCCTCATCTAGATTAGCGTTATACAATGAATGATTTTCAAAAACATTTTCTTGACGAATGGTTTGACCGTCACCAATATCAATCTTACTTTGAGGACGATCTGCAGAAATAACAATAAGAGGAATTTGACTGTAAAATGCTTCTGCAAAAGCAGGATAATAATTTAATAATGCAGATCCAGAAGTGCATACTAATGCGACCGCTTGCTTCGTTTGCTGTGCGATACCTAAACCAAAAAATGCTGCTGAACGCTCATCAGCTATACTATAGCACTGAAATGCAGGGTTGTTCACGAAACCTATTGTTAAAGGTGCGTTTCTAGAACCGGGTGAAATTATAATTGTAGTGATTCCTTTCGCTAAACATATTTCGATAATACTCTGCGCCAAAGGAATTTTTGGATAAATCATGAATTCAAATTTTAAAGAGGTAAAGATACAAAGTTGGCATGCTTATTCCTTATTCTAGATTAGTTTTCTTATTTTTGAGAATCATTTCAAATAACCGTTAATATTGATTAATATGCGTTTTTTCTATACGTTTCTAATATGTTTTATTTTCCAATTTAGTTATTCGAATATCAATAACGCACCAGTTGATATAAGTTATGAGCAAGCGCTACTTCTAGGCAAAAAAGAAAACAAGCCTATTTTCATTATGCTTTATGCTAATTGGTGTCCGCATTGTAATACAATGAAATCAACTGTATTAAAGGAACCGAAAATTGTAGATTTCTTGTCAAAAAACTATATCTATCTTTGGAAAGATATTGAGACTGAAGAAGGTTTGAAAATAAAAGACAAATATAAAACTCAAGGCTTGCCTACTTTCTTATTTTTAGATGCTAACGAAACTGTTTTGTATAGCGTAAAAGGTAAAATGACATCAGATGTATTTATGCATGAGGTGAATAATGCCTTAAATCCTAATTTACAATTACCCTATTTAAAATCGCAATTTTTAAAAGACCCAAGTAATGCGACTGCTTGTTTAAATTATATTCAAACATTAAGAAAAGGTGTTGAAAGAACGGAATTAGCGAAAGCAACGCACTTATATCTCGCAACACAAACAGACAAACAATTACTAAGTGAAACGAATTGGCGTATTATTGCCAACGGAGTTTCTGATATAACATCGCGGGAATTCCAATATGTATTAAAAAACAGAATGGAATTTGAAAAACTTATTTCAGTAAAGCGCGTAGATGCAAAGATTACAAATATTGTTTCAGAATTGTTACAACCGTACACTTTAAGTTTAGACACTACAGCCTATTTCAAAAACAGGTTAATTGCAAAAACAATAACGTTAGAAAATATACAATCCTTAATTTTTTCTTATGATCTATTAATTGCAGAACGAACCTCCAATTGGGATTTTTACAAAAAAGCAACTTTAGAAGGAACAAAAAAGTACGTATGGGATTCAGATAATAAACTGAAAGAAATAGGGCAAATTTATTATAAAGAAATAAGTGAACTTTCAGCTTTGCAAAGTGCAATTTTATGGGTGAAAAGAGCACTCAAAATCAATAATTCTGCAGATGGGAATTTACTAATAGCGCGTTTGTATTCGAAAATAAATGATAAGAAGTCAGCACAATTCTACGCTAAAAATGCCCAAACTATTACTAAGGAAATGAGTTGGGACAGCAGCGAATCTGATACGTTTTTAAAGGAATTAAATACTAAATAAAAAATATGTCTGTTAAAATTAGACCATACACTCTAAATGATACCCAAGCGATTTTAGAAATTATTAACTACAACATTTTAAACTCTACTGCAATATACGATTACACCATTAGAACATTCGAGCAGCAAAAATTAATTTTAGAGGATAAAATTGCAAAAGGATTCCCCGTTATTGTAGCAGAGATTGACGGGATTGTCGCAGGCTTTGGCATGTATAGTGAATTTCGTTTTCGAGAAGCTTATAAATTTACAGTGGAGCATTCTGTTTATGTAAATCAAGAAAATCACGGTCAAGGCATTGGGAAATTCTTGCTTAAAGAACTAATTACTCTTGCCAAAGAGCAAAAACTTCATACGATGATTGCTGTTATAGATGAAGAAAATCAAAGTAGTATTGAATTTCATGAAAAATTCGGATTTAAAACTGTTGGCATAATTAAAGAATCAGGATATAAATTTGATCGCTGGTTACATTCCGTTTTTATGCAATTGATTTTAGAATAGATAAGTTAAGAATTGAAGTAAAATGAAAATTTAAATATATTACACTATAAAAATTTTCATTTTATCACTTGATACTTTACCGTATATTTGCATAACTAAAAATTTCATGGACTACACCTTACTTTCATCGCCTTTACAGGGATTTACCGACTTTCGTTTCAGAAATGCACAGAATAAACTTTTTGGAGGAATCGATACTTTTTATTCGCCATACATTCGATTGAATGGCAAAATGGTTATTAAACCTTCTTACCATCGCGATCTTCTTCCTGAGAATAATCTTGATTTAGAAGTAATACCACAAGTTATTACAAATGATGCTAATGAGTTTTTATTTGTTGCTAAATATGTTCGTGAATTAGGCTATAAAGAATTAAATTGGAATTTGGGTTGTCCGTATCCTATGGTGACCAAATCTGGAATGGGTTCTGGTATGATCAGTAATCCTGAAAAAATAAATCATGTATTAGAAAGAGCTCATACAGAATCTGATATTATTGTATCTATGAAGATGCGTTTAGGATACGAGAACAGCGAAGAGATATTAGAGGCATTACCAGTACTAGATAAATACCCAATTAAAAATATTGCTATACATGCACGCATAGGTAAACAGCTCTATAAAGGCGGCGTAAACCTTGATGCTTTTCAGCATTGTATTGATAATACAAAACACAAGTTATATTATAATGGCGATATTACTTCCGTAGCTAAGTTTCATGAGATGCAGCAGCGTTTTCCTACTATTGATCACTGGATGATAGGAAGAGGTTTAATTTCTGATCCATTTTTACCAAGCATGATTAAGAATAACACTACTGAATATCCTGAAAATAAAATTGAATTATTCAATGCATTTCACGACACTCTTTATGCTATTTACAGTGAATCTTTATCTGGTTCTACTCATATTCTATTAAAAATGTATCATTTGTGGGAGTACTTTTCTGCGACATTCTCAAACCCGCACAAGGTTTTAAAGAAAATTAAAAAAGCACAAAGCATCCGAAACTACGAAGCAGCCGTTGCTGAAATTTTTAGAAACGAAAAGTTTTAAGTTACAAAAGACCTATAAATAAAAAAGCGATTTTCAGTTTCCCTGAAAATCGCTTTTTTGTTTAGAGCAAATGTAATTATGCTTTAATCCAATCCATTACTTCTGGTGAAGTAACTAAAGTTTTTGGAGAAATAACTTTTTCTAACTCTCCATTTTCATTGATTAAATATTTTTGAAAGTTCCACTCTACAGTAGAATCTTGTAAACCGTTTTTAGATTTTTGAGTCAAAAACTGATAAATAGCAGCCATGTCATCACCTTTCACAGAAATTTTATCCATCATTGGAAAAGAAACTCCGTAGTTTTGCTCGCAAAAAACAGCAATTTCTTCATTACTTCCCGGTTCTTGTGAAGCAAAGTTATTTGCTGGAAAACCTACAATTACAAAACCTTTATCTTTATATTCTTTATATGTAGCTTCAAGATCTTTGTACTGTGGAGTCAAACCGCATTTTGAAGCAGTATTTACAATCATTACTTTTTTACCTTTTAGAGAAGCAAAATCAAAAGTATCTCCCGATAAATCTTCCACTTTAAATTGATAAATATTTTCTTTTGCTACGGTTGCTGTTGCACTCATATTTGTTTTTGTTTTTTTTGACTGAGCCTGATTTTGGCAGCTAAACATAAATAAAGCGCAAGTTGCAATTAATACTAGATTTTTCATATTCAAATTTTTTATAAAATTAAACAATTATTTGTCTCAACAAAACTTATTTTAGTTAAACAGTCGTTAAAAAAAGAAGCCTGATATTTTGCAATATCAGACTCCCAAACAAATAAACAACAAATCTTAAAAAAACAAACTTAAAAAGTATAAGTAATTTTTCCTTTCATGAAGAATGGCGTTCCTGGAGTAAAGTGAATTTCCTCCACGCTATTCGGTTCGTTTTGTAATCTTGACTCAGTAGCAAACTGAGTTTCATTCCACTCTGTATTAAATATATTTTCTACAGCGACACCAAAATTGATGTTTTTGTATTGGTAATTAACGTTTAAATCAGAAATGAAATATCCTTTTGCAACAATTGAATTATCCTCATTAGCAGGACGATTCTTTAAATATCTGTATCTAATTCCACCTGAAAATCCATTTATTTTCTGGAAACTTAATCCTCCCGTTGTTGTAAAATCAGGAGATAAGGGAATATAATTTTCTCCTTTTGGCTCATCAATACTTCTTGCATACGTGTAATTAGCATCAGCATCAAAATACAACCAGTCATTTAACTGATAACGAAGTCCTAACTCTGCTCCCATACGTTTTGATTTTCCGCTTGGTTCAACAATACCAGCATCACCTACATAAACAAACTCTTGTTCTAAATATAAATACCATAAAGCAGAGTTAACGATTAATCGTGGAAACGGTTTCCAAATTGTTCCAATATCTGTTCCAATGGCAGTAGGTAAAATCTCTTTACCATTATTTTCAACAACTACTCTAGCATCGTTTGAATGAAATCCAATTCCAGACTTTACAAAAAACTGTAAATTATTATTCTCTGAATAAATGAAATTTAATTTTGGAGAAAATTTAACTTTCGATTCTGATTCGTTAGTGTAATTAACGTTTAACTTATCTTGGTAATTGAATTTAAAATAGTCTAATCGAATGGCTGGATTAATCATTAGTTTTCCAAAATTGAATTCTGAATTAACGTATGAAAACATATTCGACTCGTCAATATCTCCTAATTTAATATTTTCAAGAACAGTTTTTCTATTTAAAGTATGTGAAAGCTCTGAATCTGTTGTGGCATCTGACCGGAAGCCTACACCATATTGTAATAAAACATTTACGTCATTCCATTTGGTTTTTCTATTCAATTCTGCATTCAAACCGTAGATATCTCGGTACTCTTTCTGTTTGATTTGATCACCATTAATAGGATCTTCTAAGAAAAATGTAAAATTAGAATACAATTCAAATTGGTAATTAGAGTAAAAAGCATTTGCTTTAAAAAATGTATTTTCATCAATAGGCTTGCTCCAACTCACATTAAAATTTGTTCTAGAAGTTTTACCACCTTCTGTATCATCAACTGATCCAAATCTTGAAATTGTCCCGTTGTCAATAAGACGTTGCGGAATTTGACCTGATGCATCCCATTTACTATTGAAGCGAGACCCCATTACAGAAAGTTTGCTGTTATCACTTAAAATAGTTGAATACTTACCTAATAAATTGATTCTATTAAAATTTTGTGGCGAGTCAAACGGACCGTCTGTCAATATGTATTCAGTCGCTATATAAGCACTCTGATTTTTCTGATTTCCTAAAAGATTAAATAAACCAACTGTACGAAAAGTATTGAATTGACCAACTTCTACACCAATACTACTTTTTTCAATTTTATCTTTAGTTTGAAAAGCAACGTAACCTGCTGTTGCAAAATCACCTTTGTTCGCGTAATACGTTCCTTTACCAAAATCTATTTTCTCTACCGTTTCTGGAATTACAAAATGTAGATCAGCATATCCTTGACCATGTGCGTGCGAAACCATATTAACTGGCATTCCATCTACAGAAATTGCAATGTCTGTCCCGTGATCAATATCAAAACCTCTCAAAAATATTTGTTCTGCTTTTCCTCCTCCAGCATGTTGACCAATAAACAAACCTGGAACTTTTCTTAAAATTTCTTGCGAAGAATTTACAGGTGTAGTTTGCAAATCAATTTTAGAAATAACATTCATTGCTGAAAGCTTAGGTTGAATAACAATTTCATTTAGTCTAAAAATATCATCTTCCATAACAATGATATTATCTGAAGCCATCATTGTGAAATTTGATTTTTTATATCCTAAAGCGGTAACTTTAATAATATTCCCTTCAACGGTTTTATCTAAGCTAAATGCTCCAAATTCATTTGTATGTGCGTGACTCTCTGAATTAGTGTTCACTAAATATGCATTTTCGACTGGATTTCCATCACTGTCTAATACTTTACCCTTTTGAATTTGGCTATAAGCCGAAAAACCCAAAAGCGTCATAATTATTAAAATAAGATACTTCATGATACTACTACAATTGATTTACTTTGTTTTCAAAATTAGGTCCCAGTTCATACAAACTGCCACTTAATTCTTGTTTAATTGGTGCTATTTTTGCGGCTAAATTATTTGATTTGTAAATCATTGCCAAATGATATTGAACCTTTGGCTCAAATGATTTCCCAACTAAATGACGCTGAGCAATCTCTAGCGCTTTTTTAGGTTCACCTACATTTAAATAAGACCATGCAAGTAAATCATAAGAGTCAGCAGTAGGGCGGTGATCGACTTCAATCTTAGCAATATCAAGCGCTTTTTGAGCAGTATTTTTGTCATCTGCGTAAATCAGTGTATTATACTTATTATACATTGCACCATAATTATTTTGTTCCATCATAGAAAAATAAGCATTACGATTTTTCAATTCCTCTTGTTTATTTCCTTCAAATTGAGCAATTTGAGATTTCAATAAATAGAAATCTGGAGTATTATGATTTGCAGCGATTGCATCAATAATTCGGTTTGCTTCCTTAGTATTTCTTTCTTTCGAAAATACAATCCAAGCAATTCCCTTTAATGCATAAGTAAAATTAGGATCTAGTTCTAAAGTTTTTAAGTAAGAATTATAAGAATCTTCAATTCTACCAGCGTGACCGTAAAAATCACCTAAATTAGAATAGGACCATATTTTTAAAGACTTATTGTCATATTTTTCAGCGATATCTTTCGCTTTTTCCATAAATGTGATTGCAGTTTCTAAATCTCCCCTATGATCATTCCATTTCGCTAGGCGAATTAAATAATCAAAATCCTGATGATCTTTAATCGAATTTAAATTTTTAACTGCTTCAGGATAATTACCTAGTTCCATTTGAACATCAAACAAAAGTTTTTCAGTTTCTTTTCTCCCCTCACCTATTGCAAGTGCTTTGTTAGCAAGAACTAAAGCTTCTTTAAAACGGTGCTGAGAAATATAATTTCGAGCTAAAGAACGGATCGTAGAAACTCTAGAATAGTTATATTCTTCATTTGCTTGAAGTAGTAATTCTTCTGATTTATATAAATTTTTTATATTCCCAGTATATTCGAATAAAACACCATAATTTGAAGCGAGTTGACCTAGATAGCTCGGCTGGTTAGGAGCAGCATCATATTTTTTTTGCCAAAAATCAATTTCATTATTTGCAAATGTGACTGATTTATTATCTTTTATATTTAGGTATTTATTATAATCTTCTGTAGTGGTAATCTGTTCTGATTTTTTCTCGCAACCGAATATAAATAGGATTGTGAAAACCAAAAATGGAATTATTTTTAAAGTTTTCATACTCTAATTGTTTTGTTTGTTTGTTTGTTTGTTTGTTTTTGTTTGAAAAAAAACAGAGCGTAAATTAAAAAAACGCTCTGTTCCTCTCTATAAATATTACCAAGCAGTTGCTAAGTAAGGGAAAGCTGCTGCAAAAGGTTTATCGTTTGCGTTTACATTATCTTTAGTAAGACCTGGATTTGAAGTTCCTGCTGATCCACCGAAAATTAGCAATAATTCTACGTCAATTACATCATCCGCTAAAGCTCTACCTGTTAAAACATTAGTTCCATCAAAGAATGTAGTTTTCTTTGTTTTGTCTACGTTTAAAACGTCAGTCGCTAAAAGACCTGATAATTGTGACGCATTCTGACCTAATGCATTAGTTGTGAAAGCCGGATTTAAAGCCATCAATCTCGCTTGAAAGATTGGTTGATATTTAGCTCCCATTGCTGAAGGAATCGCAGCATTAAAATCATCTTTAGGTTGACCTGCTGCTACAAATACTGTGTTAATCGCTGGTCTAGCTGTTTGATCTTGTTGAACAAAAGTTCCTGAAAAATCAGGGTTTGTCATCGAGCTTCCGTTAGAATCGCTATCGTCGCAATTCACAGATACAACTGCAGCTACTAGCGCGATTGTAATAATTTTGAATTTATTTGTTTTACTCATGATATTTGAATTTAATTTGTTTCGAAATCTCTAAAAGCAGATTTCATGTTTTTACTTTTTTAATAAAATACTTTATTGTTTTTTCTTAGTTTCAGACCAAACATTAATAGTGCTTGAAGATCCTAACATTGTTTTTGGAACTTCAACAACAACTGCCATTACGTTAGTTCCTGCAAAAGTATCAACACCTGGATTGTTGAAACCTGTAGCTGTTCCTCCAAGAATTTTTTGGAATTGACCTAAATCGAAGAAAAATGGATCATCTCTAGGACCAGCAAAAAATTTCATACCATTTTGTTCTGCAGTGATTGCAGTACTACCATAAGATGAAATCGCTACACTTCCTGCAGCTGCATTTGTTTTAATTGTACTTTTTGTTCCAGGCGTTCCAGGAGCAACGGGTCCAAAGAAGTACATTTTGTCATTTTTTCTAATCGCTTGGATTACCAAATCTTCAACATTGTCACCATTGTTGTCAATGTTAATCTCAATCATCATGTTTTCGTCAAATTTTGCAGCTCCTGTTGCATTAGGACTTAGCAATCCTTGCGTAGTTACAGCAAATACCATATTACTAGTATTTTGACCTTGAAATGCAAACATATCAGCAATGTCTGCAGAATTACCTGTTACTGCTGGAGCATCTATGTGATCCGCTGCAACTAAAACTAAGCCTGAAATCGCCACCAGCGATAGACCTAAAATCATTTTTGTTTTGTTCATTTTGTTAATTTTTAAAAGATTATAAAGTCATTTACGCAGAAGTAGTCGATATGGTTTTAAAAAACTTAAAAAAAAACCAAATTATTTTTTAAATATCTATAAATCAATTACTTAAATAGTTAAATAAAATACAAAAAATTTTAAACTATAATTATTGTAGTAGTGATTGTTACATATTTCAGTATTGTTATTAAGAATGTATTAAGTTTGCATTAGTAAAATTAAAGTATATGAGTCAGGATGAACTATTGGTATTAATTTACAAAAAAGATGAGCGAGCGTTTACACATTTATATGATATGTATTCTAAGAGTCTATTTTCTGTTATTAATGTTCTTGTAAAGAATAGAGAGGAAGCAGAAGATGTTCTTCAGGAAGTATTTGTAAAGATTTGGAAAAATATAGATTCTTATCACGAAAGTAAAGGACGTTTCTATACGTGGATCCTAAACATAGCAAGAAATACCTCCATAGATAAGTTGCGTTCAAAAAACTTTAACAACAGTCAAAAAAACCTTTCCTCAGATAATTTCGTAAATCACTTTGAAGACAGTTCGAAACTAGTCGACAAAGTGGATACAATAGGACTACAGGAATTTGTAAAAAGACTGAAACCAAAATGTATTCAAATAATAGATTTACTGTTTTTTAAAGGCTACACTCAACAAGAAGCTTCGGACGAGTTAGAAATTCCTTTAGGAACAGTAAAAACGCAAAATAGGAATTGTATTAACGATCTACGAAATTATTTGAAAGTATAATGGAAACAAAAGAATATATTGAATCAGGTGTCTTGGAACTCTATGTTTACGGTTTACTAAGTGAAACTGAAAGCGAAGAAGTTGCTATTATGGCAAAAAATAACCCAGAAATTAACACAGAGATTATAGCAATTGAAAAGGCAATTGTTGCTTTATCAGCTAGCTTCTCACCGTTTCATTCTGTGGCCAATTATGAAAAAATTAAAGAAAAATTAGAGCTGAAGCATAGCCCAAAAGTTATTGAATTAGAACCAACAAGCAACTGGTCTCAATACATAGGTTGGGCGGCTGCAGTTTTATTGTTAGTTGGAATTGGTTATCAATATAATGAGATGCAAGTAACGTCTAATCAAGTAGCGAGTGCAACTAATGATAAAGCTAAATTAGAAAAAGATCTAAAAATGCTCGAAATTAAAAATGCAGCAAGCGAAACAAGTTTAGCGGTTGTTAGAGATACTAAGAATACTGTTGTCGCTCTTGGCGGACAAGCAGTTTCTCCAGAGTCAACAGCAAAAGTATATTGGAATCAAGATACAAAAGTAGTTTACATTGATGCCGCTGGTTTACCAGAACCTCCAGAGGGAATGGTTTACCAAATTTGGGCTCTGAAATTAAGTCCTTTAACTCCAACAAGTATTGGGTTACTAGAGAACTTTAATTCAAATGACCAAAAATTATTTGCAGTTAATAATGCTGATCAAGCGGAAGCTTTTGGAATTACATTAGAGCCTGCGGGTGGGAGTTTAACTCCTACAATGGAAAAACTTTATGCTTTAGGAAAAGTCTAAATTATCTTTTAGTTAAAGAGAAAAAGGTTCAACTTCATAGTTGGACCTTTTTTTATGGAATAGTAATTCTACAACTTTTATCTGACTTGCCGTATTCATTTCTCAAAATGAGCAAGTTTGTCAAGCTGAAATTGTCTCGACGTTAATATTGATAAACCTTTAAATACCTAAAGCATTACAATTAGACAAGCTAATCGTCTTTGTTATTAATGCAGACAGATTTAAGTTTTCGTTCAATTAATAACATGAATTTTTTAAACTAATTTATCAGTATTTACTTGGTCAAGCTGGCAACGTTTCAAGTAGTACATGCACTAATGATTAAACATATGCAGCGAGACAATTGGAGTAGCTGACTTTTGATAAATACTTAAAGCTGCACCAGGATTTTAACAATTACTACTATTCAAAATTTCATCTAACAAAAAAAGGTCCAACCGTGAAGTTGAACCTTTTCTTATTAAAACTATAACTGCTTATTTCTTATAGAACTTTTTATACTTAGGATATGATAAAGCTCCTATAACGGTAATGGCTCCTAAAGAATACCAAATCCAATTAAGTGAATGTGCTTCTCCACTTGCGTAAGAGTGTAATCCAACTAAGTGGAAATTTACACCGTAATAAGTGAACAAAATAGATACGAAAGCAAACATGCTCATCAGGTTAAAGATCCATTTACCTCGTAATGCAGGAACAAACCTCATGTGTATTACAAAAGCATACACCATGATACTAATCAATGCCCAAGTCTCTTTTGGATCCCATCCCCAGTAACGTCCCCAACTTTCGTTGGCCCATTGTCCTCCTAAAAAGTTTCCTATTGTTAACATTATTAAACCAATAGTAAGCGCAAGTTCATTGATATAAGTAATCTCTTGAATATTTAAATCCATTTTAGCTTTGTTTTTCTCATTCGTAAAGAAAATTAAAAGCAATGAAACAAATCCTAAAATCATTCCTAATGCAAATGGACCATAACTAGCTACAATAACTGCAACGTGTATCATTAACCAATATGAGTTAAGTACAGGTTGTAAATTAGCGATTTCAGGGTCAATCCAGTTCATGTATGCTGCAGCTAAAATCATTGCCGTAACAAATGCTGAAGACGCTACAGTAAGCTTCGATTTAATATCGAATGCTAAACCAAAAAACATAGTTGCCCATGCAACATATATAATGGATTCATATGCATTACTCCATGGCGCGTGTCCTGAAATATACCATCTCGCTATTAATCCTCCGGTGTGCAAAATAAATAATACAAGCACTACAATATGCATGAAATTAACTAAATAATTTAATGCTTTTCTTTCTTTAAATATCTTTAGAATAGTAAAAAACAGCATCAATATTGCAGCAAAAACATACCAATAAGGTAATTTTTGGAATACATCATACTTATTATACAAAACCTCTGAAGTAATTTTTTCTTCGCTGGGCCTTACTTTACTTCCAAAACGCTTTTGGAAACCATTGATACTTTCTAATAATTCATCAGCGGTTTTGTAATCATTAGAATTAGCTGCGTTAGCTAATGATCCAAAATACAATGGCAACACGTTTTTAGTATACGTTGCTTCCATTCCTTTTAATCCAGCCTCATTCAGCTCTAAAAACGAAACCCACTTGTTATTTTTATCTTCTGGAATTGGGAAAATCTTTAGGATTCTACCACTTAAAGCAGACTCCATTAAATTTACCTTTTTATCCGTTTCAATAAAATCTTTCTCAAATTGATTTGGATTCGCTGATTTGAATGCTTCTTCCAGATATTTAGAAAGTTTATAATTTCCTTTATCATCAAAAAATGATACAAATGGAGCAAATTCTGCATTTTTGTCAATTCCAATAATCTTTCGAATACTGTCATTTCCACTTTTGATATAAATAATCGGAATCTCTATCCAATAACTAGCATATTGTGTCATCGACATGAAAACTTGATCAGAGTTCATTCCCTTGTAGCTATTAGCATGGCTAACTTTTCTCAGTAATTCAGATGAAAAAGTATTAATAGGTTTCATTCGACCGCCTCCATCTTGAATTACAAGACGACCAAACTTTTCAGCATGCGCTTCTGGAACTTTAAATTTTGCAATTAAAGCTTGAAGCTCATCTTGACTTAATGTTTTCTTCGAATGATTTTCATGTGTTGTTGGTGCAGCTTCTGCAGGTGCTGTGGCTGCTTCAGTATGTGCATGTCCTTCATGGTCGGCATGATCATGCGCAGGTTCTTGAGCAAAGCCGCTAAAACATAACAATAACATTAAGAGTGTTAAAAGTTTAGCCTTTTTTATTTTAACAACATCTAGTTTTCTTTTGATATCTGTAAATCGAGAATGCTTCGTAAACATAATAGCCATCATTGCAAAATACAATAAAAAGTAACCGATATAAGTCAAAGCTGTTCCCCAAAAATCATGATTTACAGATAAAATTGTTCCTTTTTCATCTGGATCAAAGCCCGACTGGAAGAAACGATATCCCTTGTGATCTAATACATTATTCATATAAATGTGAGCGTCAAATGGTTTTTCATCTTCGACAGTAACTTTACTTTCAAAAGAAGAGTAACTTTTTTCTGTTCCCGGATATTTCTGCGCAATAAAATCATTCAATTTTACCTTAAATGGCAAAATGTAAGCTTTACTTCCGTAGAAAAAAGTATAATCAATGTTCCCTATTTTTACCGTTTTAGAGTCTCCTATTTTACCTTTCGAACCAACTAACGTTACTATTTTTTCTTGACCTTCAGCCATTAACTTCACTGTTAAAGCGTCTTCATGAGTTTTAGCTTTGTAATCATTATCTGATTCATAATCCATAATACCTTTCACGGCTTCGTCCGGAAAAACAAAACGCATCTCGCCGATGGTGTATAAAGATCGCATCATTAACGGCTGTACATTGTCCTTTGTAACTGTTCCTTCTAGCTTGTCAGCCATTCGCATAAAGTTACCTTCAAAAGGAGTTTGAATCGTGTATGCACTTCCTGTGGTTGTAATATTTATCGCTCCATCAGTTGGTTTATTCAGTGCAAACAAAACATTATGTATATTTTGCACTTCACCTTCTTTTAGAAAATGTTCATGACGTCCACCGTCGCCGGCTTCTACAATTTTCAAATATAAAATACCTTTTGCGTCAGGCTTGATATATTCCTTTGCACCCATAATAAAGTTCTCATACTCTACTTCAAACTTAGTATCTGCAAAATTTTCAGACATACTAAAATTATTGTTTGTAGCTGGAGAAAGCAAAACTTGCTTTTCAAAAACTCTACGCTTCATTTCGCCTTTATACTCTCCATCTGCAAAAACAGTGAGGAAAGTTTTATCAGAATAAATTTGGTTTTCCGAAGCACCTTCACGTATCGGCATCATTCCCTCATAGCTAATATAACGGGTTACGGCAGCACCCAAAATTATAAAGATGAAAGATAAATGGAGTATTAAAGTTGCCCACTTTTCTTTCTTCAATAATTGGTATCGTTTGATATTACCAATAAAATTGATAACAAAAAACACATGAATAGCTTCAAACCACCATGCATTGTAAATTAAAATTTTCGCGGTATCTGTATTGTATTTACTTTCGATAAAAGTTCCAGTAGCCATCGCAACGGCATAGGATATAAATAAAAAAGCCATTAATCGTGTAGAAAACAAAAAAGAAAATATTTTTTTATCCATTTTTATGGGATTACGTTTTTTAAATTGCCACAAAAGTACTCAAAATTGTTGACTTCCATATTCTGACATTTGTTAATTTAAACCAAAATTAAGACTTCCATAAATAACTGTCGTTCCATAATTTTAGTACCATTCACGAATTTTAAATAGAGTAATTTTCAATTAAAAATCTATCATTTTTTTTGCTAATTTTGCCACATGGTCAAAATCATTATTATCGGTTCTGGAAATGTTGCACAGCATCTCATTTTCGCTTTCGAACAAGAAAGGAAAAAAGGCGGAACGATCGAACTAATTCAAGCTTTTACTCGAAAAAGAGAAACGCTTGTACATTTACTCGATTTTGATCGAATCGCTACTGAATTTAGTGATTTAGTAGAAGCCGATTTGTACATCGTTGCTGTTTCTGATGATGCAATATCTGAGGTGGTCTCACAACTTCCCTTTAAAAATAGATTAGTAGTTCACACCTCCGGAAGTGTTCCGCTGACTGCTTTGAATGAAGAAAATCGAAAAGGAGTTTTTTATCCATTGCAAACTTTTACTAAAAACAAATTAGTCGATTTCAGCAGCATTCCTATTTGTTTAGAAAGCGAAAACGCAACTGATTTCCAACTTTTAGACAAAGTTGCCAAATCAATTTCAAATTCTGTTTTTGCAATTAATACCGAGCAGCGAAAAGCATTGCATGTCGCAGCCGTTTTTGTCAATAATTTTACAAACCACCTTTATCAGATAGGAAATGAAATTTGCGATGAAAACCATGTGCCATTTGATATATTAAAACCTTTAATTGCCGAAACAGCTAACAAAATCATGATGCTTTCACCTATAGACGCGCAAACAGGCCCTGCTAAGCGCAATGATAAAGTAACTATTGATGCGCATGAGCAATTTATTTCGAATGAAAACCAACTTACTATCTACAAAATACTAACACAATCAATACAAGAAAATGGCAAAAAGTTATAAAGAAATAATGAACGACATCACAACCTTTATTTTTGATGTCGATGGTGTATTAACCGATAGTTCTGTTTTTGTAACCAATGAAGGTAACATTTTAAGAACAATGAATATTCGCGATGGTTATGCTATGAAAGCAGCTGTAGAAAGTGGTTACAATGTTTGCATTATCTCTGGCGGAAGCAACGAAGGCGTTCGCGTACGATTAAGAAATCTTGGCATAACAGATATCCATTTGGGCACCCCAGATAAAGTGGAAACCTTTGATGAGTATACTGATGTTTACAATATTAAACCAGAGCAAGTACTTTATATGGGTGATGATATTCCAGATTACCATGTGATGAAATTAGTTGGTTTACCAACTTGCCCGCAAGATGCAAGTCCAGAAATAAAGAATATTTCCAAGTATATTTCACATAAAAATGGTGGAAAAGGAGCCGCAAGAGATGTTATTGAGCAAGTTATGAAAGCGCAAGGAAAATGGATGGCTCATTTTAATGGAAAACACGATTAATTAAAGAGCAGTGTTTTGTGATTATTTTCTAATTTATTGGTCAGTGGTCAGTTTTAAACAAAGTGGTCAGTGATCAAATTGTATTGATAACTTGAAGAATAGTACTATTAACATTAATGCTTTAGAACTAAGAAGTTAAGTACTCAAATTCTGAAAACTAATCATTGAACACTGAAAACTAACCACTGAAGACTGAAGACTGACCACTGAAGACTGACCACTGAAGACTGACCACTGAACACTACTAAATGAAATTCCTAAAACTAATTCGATATCAAAACTTATTAATGCTTGCTTTTATGCAGCTTGTTTTTAGATATGGATTTTTTAAAATGCAGAACATTCAGTTAGCATTATCTGATTTACAGTATGGTCTAATGGTTTTGTCTACCGTTTTGATAGCCGCGGGTGGTTATGTTATTAATAACATATATGATCAAGAAACAGATAACTATAATAAACCGCAAGATGTTATCGTTGGAAAATCAATTTCAGAAACCACAGCATATAATATTTATATCGTCGTTACTGTAATTGGAGTCAGCATAGGCTTTTATTTATCAAATGTTATTGAAAAACCAGGCTTTTCCGCTATTTTTATATTAATCGCTGCTACATTATATTTGTACGCGACAAGTTTAAAGCAAATGATGCTAATCGGAAATATAGTTGTGGCTCTTTTACTTTCATTTAGCATAATTATCATAGGAATATTTGATTTATATCCTGCAACGATTGCTTCCAATCAACAAGAGATGAGATTGTATTTTTCAATTCTACTTGACTATGCAATTTTTGCTTTTATCATTAATTTAAATAGGGAAATAGTTAAAGATATCGAGGATATAGATGGAGATTGCAATCAGTCAATGAACACATTAGCAGTTGCGATAGGAAAGTCAAAAACTGTAAAACTAGTTTTCATCCTGAGTTTCATCCCTCTAATAACTTTTATTTATTACCTTAATAGATATTTATTAGACTTAGTTTTTCTAAGTATCTATCTGTTACTTTTTGTTTGTGGTCCACTACTTTACTTTACAATTAAAATTATCAGCGCAAAATCTAAAAAAGATTTTCATTCACTCAGTACAGTTTTAAAATACATGCTTTTTTTCGGAATTTTGTCTGTCGTAGCCATTACTTTAAATATGAAATACAATGCTTAAAAATAAATTAAAGAAATACCGTTTAATTCTTGCTTCGGGCTCACCGCGTCGCCAACAATTTTTTACAGATTTAGATTTGGATTTTGAAATCCGATTGAAAGAAATTGAAGAAATTTATCCGTTAGAACTCCAGGCAGAAGAAATAACAAACTTTTTAGCAGAATTAAAATCGAGCGCTTTTGAAGGAGAACTAAAAGATGGCGAAATTTTAGTTACTAGCGACACTATTGTTTGGCATAACAATAAAGCTTTAGGTAAACCCAAAGATAAAAAAGATGCTTACGAAATTTTAAAATCACTATCTAATAGCACGCACGAAGTTATTACTTCAGTATGTTTCAAAACAAATCAAAAAATTGATTTACTTCATGAAGTCACAAAAGTGACTTTTAACGAACTGAACGATGAAGCTATTTACTATTACCTAGAAAATTTTAAGCCGTACGATAAGGCAGGATCTTATGGAATTCAGGAGTGGATTGGTTTTATAGGCGTTTCAAAAATAGAAGGTTCCTATGCTAACGTTATGGGAATGCCAACTGATAAAGTGTACGATTATTTATCTAAATTAACATAATATGGAGATTTTAGCATTACAAGAATACTCAAAGGAATTGATCGCCAGTGCAATTTTATTAGTGACGCTTCTTTTCTTTAGAACGGCAACAACAAAACTCGTACGACGTTACGCTAAAACAAACCAAACACTCGAGCATAGAACTAATTTAGTTGTCAAGTATATGCACTTGTTTTTATATATTTTGGCAGCTATCGCGCTAATAATTATTTGGGGTGTTCAAACTAAAGATATTATTTTAGCATTTTCGTCCGTAACTACTGTTGTGGGTGTGGCATTAATTGCTCAGTGGTCCATATTGAGTAATATAACTGCTGGCATTATTTTATTTTTCTCCTTTCCTTTTAAAATAGGTGACGTTATTAAAATTCATGATAAAGATTTTCCAATCATTGCTGAGATTGTGGATATTAGTGCCTTTCATGTCTTCTTAAAGACTTATGATGGTGAGCAAATAATTTATCCAAATAATCTACTTTTACAAAAAGGTATTTCGATTTTAAAAGATCATTTTAAGGATAAAGAATTTGTTGATTAATAATCATATCGAATACAATAATCTTGATAGTTCGATACAAAGTATAGCCTGATACCAAATTTAGACTTACTATTTCAAATTTTTATTACGATATATTATTAAAATTTTCAATTACTAAAATCAGTTTTTAATTCACTTTGTTTTGTAAAATTTCGTACTTTTTACAACTGTTAGCAAAGTCTTAATTATATAAGTATTGACTAAAAATATATAATGCATAGCTTTTGATTTAATCACATATTTGTCAATTGAAAACAACTGAAAATTAGTTCGTTTTAACGAAACACAAAACAACAATGGACGAGAACTTGAAACTACCGTTTTATGCTAAATTGACTCTAGTTTTACTAGGATTAATTTCACTGACTTTTATATTTTATATCGCACAAGATATACTGATACCAGTGATGATGTCCTTTTTGTTTGCGATTTTACTTTATCCTGTTGTCCAGTTTTTCAAATCAAAAATTCGTTTACCACATGTGATAGCAGTTATGTTAGCGGTCGTGATATTCGTATTAGTTTTTATTGGACTGTTTGTTTTTTTATCCTTCCAAATCAGTGATTTCGTCAATGATTTTGATAAGATTGAGCGCAATTTTAATATTCATCTAAATAGCATTCAAGGCTTTATAAGAGATAATTTCCATTTAAGTTCTAGCGAACAGAAGAAATACATTGACACAGCCACTGAAGATTCTATGGCAAAAGGTAAAGAAATGATAGGCAGTACGTTGATGTCTTTCACAGACACTCTTGTAAACTTGACTTTAATACCTATTTATACTTTTTTAATTCTTTTATATAGAACTCACTTTTTACTTTTTTTATCTAAATTAATTAAAAAAGAAAATCACGAACAATTAAAAAACATATTGACAAATATAAGAGTAGCAATCAATAGCTATATTGTTGGACTTATAATTGAAACAGTTTTGATAGCGATAATGACTACAGCTGGTTTCATGTTAATTGGCTTAAAGTATGCTGTATTACTAGGAATTGTTACAGGAATACTAAATCTTATCCCGTACATAGGAATTCTTTTTGCTGGATTACTTAGTATTTTAGCATCACTTACTGGCTCTCCAGATCTCTCAATAATTATAGGTGTGATTGTGATCACTATAGTCGTTCAGTTAATTGATAACAATATTCTTGTCCCAATAATCGTAAGTTCAAAAGTAGAAATCAATGCCTTTATTTCAATCATCGGAATTATTATAGGCGGAGCAATTGCAGGAGTTTCGGGAATGTTTTTAGCATTACCTATTATAGCAATCTTGAAAGTTATTTTTGATCGCGTGGAATCATTAGAACCTTGGGGCTATTTAATGGGAGACCATCTTCCCAGAACGTACACGTGGCGTAAAATTAAGTTGCCACTTTTTGACGAAGAGCAGCAAAGTGAAGTTAACTTTATAAAAGCTGATGTTATAGTTCCAGTTTTTACTGAAACTACGACTGAAAATAATCCTGATAGAACAGATCAATAATTTCCTAGGAATTATAGATAGTTACTTTGACCGTAAAGAACTTTTTTTCTACTTATTATATTATTTTTGAGTTTATAATTAGACTATGCAAAATAAAATAAATTTCTATTTCCTTGTAATTCTACTCAGTTGTTTCCAAGTATCTTTTGCTCAGGAAACAGGTGTAAAAAAGGATACGTCTAAAGTTTATGACAACATAAAAAACTATTCGAAAAAGAATAAGTTTACCAAGTTGATGCATAAGCTCGTATTTAGATCTCCTAATTTAAACAAGAAAGCACTTCAAGATGTTCAAAAAGATTACACCAAATTTGAAGGTAAGATTATTAGAAATATTAATATTATCACGTTAGATCCTTTTGGATATTCTGAAATTGATACTTTAAGAAAACCTAAAAACTGGGCTGAAAGAACTGGTAATAAAGCACACCTAAAAACAAAAAGATTCGCAATAATGAATTTGTTGCTAATTAAAAAGAATGAGCGTTTTGATTCATATTTAGTTAAAGAGTCAGAACGTTTAGTGAGATCGCAACGCTATATTAATCGTGTAGATATTGCACCTGACTTAATAAACAACAATAAAGATTCTGTAGATATTACATTACGCGTTTTAGATTCTTGGAGCCTTATTCCTAAAGGTTCTGTTTCTAGTTCGAAAGTAAATCTAAAAATTATAGAGCGTAATATTTTAGGAACAGGTCACCAATTAGAAAATCAATTTAAAAATAGATTTAGTGACGGTAAAAGTGCTTACAATGTTGCTTACACCGTACCAAATATTAAAAATACTTTCATTAGCACTAAAATAAGTTACCAAATAGATTTAGATAATTATTACGGTAAAAGTATTGCTATTGATCGACCATTTTATTCACCGCTCACAAAATGGGCAGGAGGAATTTACTTAGATCAGCAATTTAGAAAGGACAGTTTACAAGATTCGAATTCAGTTTATGCTTTCCAGAACTTTAAATATAGTACACATGACGTTTGGGCTGGACATGCTTTTAAACTTTTTAAAGGAAACACCGAGAGAGAACGAACTACGAATTTAATTACGTCAGCGCGCTTTTTAAATGTTAAGTATCTAGAAAGTCCGACGTTCGAATATGATAATACCGACTTTTATTCAAGCGAAAAATTGGCATTAATAGGTATTGGTATTTCTTCTCGTAAATTTATTAGAGATCGTTATATATTTCAAAACGGAACAATTGAGGATGTACCTATTGGTAAAATATACGGCTTGACTGGAGGTTATCAATATAAAAATAACAAAGATCGATACTATTTAGGAGCCAGAGCAGCTTTTGGTAACTTCTATTCATGGGGTTTCTTAAGTGCAAATTTTGAATTTGGTAGTTTTTTCGAAAAGTCAAATGCTGAGCAAACTGCTTTTTCTTTTCAAGCTAATTATTTCACAAATTTAATGACAGTAGGTAGATGGAAACTAAGGCAGTTTGTAAAACCACAGCTTGTTCTGGGTTCAAATCGTGTAGAAATAATGGGCGATCAAGTATCTATCAATGACGATTATGGTTTAAATGGATTCAAAATGGCCGAATACGGAACTAAGAAGGCTATTTTAACTTCGCAAACCCAGTTTTATTCTCCTTGGGATTTGTGGGGTTTCCGAATTAATCCTTATTTCAACTACTCAATTGCTATGTTGGGAACGGCAACGAGAGGAATATTACAAAGTAAAGCGTATTCTAAAGTGGGCATAGGCGTTATTATAAATAATGATTATTTAGTATTTAGTTCGTTTCAAATTTCACTTAGCTACTACCCTTCAATTCCGGGTGATGGACAAAATGTTTTTAAAACCAATTCATTTGAAACCACAGATTTTGGTTTTCAAGATTTCGAATTGGCAAAACCACGAACTGTTATCTATAAGTAATAGATTAAATTTTTAAATAGCAGACGATTAAACTAATAAAAAACTATTTTACGTTCTAATTATAAAATGTAAATTATATAACGAAATCCCTTAATTATATAAAAAATATTAAAATATTATTTACTACTTTTATGTGATTTAAATTCATAATTAAAACCCAAAACAAATGAAAAAAGTTACCTTTTATTTAATGATGATGGTATTATCATTAGGAGTTATTCCAAGTCAAGTATTTGCAGCTGAAAAAAACCCTACTTCTATTAGTAATACTCCGAAGGAGGTTCCTGCAGAAGTTAAGGTAATGCTTAATCGTCTGGAAGAAATTAAGGCTATGGATAAGTCTTCTTTGAACTCAGCAGAAAGAAAAGAGTTGCGTAAAGAAGTACGCACTATTAAAGCAGACTTGAAATCATCAGGAAATGGTGTTTATTTATCTATTGGTGCGATTATTATAATTGTTTTATTATTGATTTTGTTACTATAATCGGAAAACAAATGCATAAAAAAAAGGAAATGATAAATCATTTCCTTTTTTTTATGTATTATTTTCTGTGTTAATAATTTACTAGCTCTCGAACTGATTTAAACTAAAATTCGATTTTTAATTATTAGTCACTATAATTTAACATGGCATGGTTATTGGCTCTGAAGTAGAATAAGAAAATAAAATTATTAATCTAAAAATATAAGAAATGAAAATAATAAAATTATTAGTACTAGGTGTACTATTTATAGCAGGAGCTAATTTAGCGCAAGCACAAGTATCTGTAAATGTAAATCTTGGTGCTCCTCCAGCTTGGGGTCCTGCAGGATATTCGGCAGTAGATTATTATTATTTACCCGACGTTGAATCATACTATGATGTAAAGAATTCCCAGTTTATTTACCTTGGAAATGGAAAATGGATTCGTGCCAAAAATTTACCTACTCGTTATAGAAATTATGATTTGTACAGCGGCTACAAAGTTGTTCTAAATGACTATCATGGTAGAACTCCTTACAATCACTTTAAAAATCATAAAGTAAAATATTACAAAGGATACAAAGGTAAACCACAAAAAAATATTGGTTATTACCGCGGACACAAAAGTAAAGCGCATAAAAATAGCGATTACAATAAAAACAAGAATAAAAGTTATGAGAAAGGAAAAAAAAATCATGACAAACACAAAAATTAAATCTAAAATACTACGCACAAAATGAGAACCTTAGCTTAAGGTTCTTTTTTTTTACAATCTTATATTTGTTTTATAGTTCTTAAAAAAATGTTAATTCTACCACCTTGGCATGCTTGTTGAAAAAGTACAAATAGATATATCGTTTTACTAAAATAAGTTTCCCCATTAAAATAAAGAAAGATGAAAACATTAAAACTAATCGCCTTAGGAATTATCCTTTTTGCCTCAAGTACAATTCAAGCACAAGTTTCAGTGAACGTTAACATTGGTAGAGCTCCAGCATGGGCTCCCGTTGGTTATGCCGATGCAGATTACTATTATTTACCAGATGTTGAAGCCTATTATGATGTACGCGCTACACAATTTATCTACTACGGAAATGGTAGATGGATGCGCTCAAGATACCTTCCTGGACAATATAGAAATTACGATTTATACGGTGGATATAAAGTAGTATTAAATGACTATCGCGGATCAAGACCTTATAATAATTTTAGAAATCATAAAGTAAAATATTATAAAGGTTATAGAGGTAATGATTATAGACATAACGGATATAATAATAACCGTCGAGTTTATGTAAGCAATAGACATGACAACAGAAAAAGATACGATCACGACGATAGAAAATACAAAAAACATGGAAATTATAAAAGAAAAGATAATGATCATGATAAACGCAGAGGTCACCACGATAGAGACTAATTTTTAAAGTTATTTTATTAAAATAAAGAGAGAGAAAGCTAATTATAGTTTTCTCTCTTTTTATTTTAATTCATTTCAAAATAATAAAGAAATTAAAAAAGATTTCTAAAAAAAACATTTAATACTTACATTTGAAGCTATTGCAAACTAAATTTTAAATAATGCCGAAAAAACAAATTCTTACGTTCACAGCGTTCCTTTTATGTTTACACATTACAGTTGCACAAAATCCTAAAAAACTTAATTCAGTTGAGATATTCAATAAGATCGAGAAGCTTAACTTTCTTGGTTCGGTATTATATATTGCAGCGCATCCAGATGACGAAAATACTAGATTAATTTCATATTTATCGAATGAACAAAAAGCTAGAACAGGCTATTTGTCTTTAACTCGCGGCGATGGAGGACAAAACCTTATAGGAACTCAATTAAGAGAATTATTAGGCGTTATCAGAACTCAAGAACTTATCGAAGCTCGAAAAATAGATGGCGGAGAGCAATTTTTCTCAAGAGCAAATGATTTTGGTTTTTCTAAAAACCCAACAGAAACCTTGCGAATTTGGGATAAGGAAAAAGTTTTAGCTGACGTTATTTGGGCTATTAGAAAATTTCAACCCGATGTTATTGTAAATCGTTTTGATCATCGCTCACCGGGAACAACTCACGGACATCATACTGCATCTGCTATGTTGAGTGTCGAAAGTTTTAACTTAGCTAATAATCCAACTATTTTTCCTGACCAACTTAAATTTGTAAAGCCTTGGCAAAGTAAACGCCAATTTTTTAATAGTTCCTGGTGGTTTTATGGAAGCATAGAAAAATTTAATGCAGCTGACAAAACCAACCTAATCGCTATAGAAACAGGAGTATATTATCCTGCAATTGGAAAATCAAATCAAGAAATTGCGGCATTAAGTAGAAGTCGTCATCAATCACAGGGCTTTGGCTCAACAGGAGTGCGAGGCGAAGAAACTGAATATTTAGAATTTATAAACGGTGATGCATTAAAAGATAAAAAATCACTTTTTGAAGGAATTGATACGTCTTGGAATCGTGTAAAAGGTGGAAAACCGATTGGCGAGTTATTGACAAAGATTGCAAAAGAATATGATTTCAAAAATCCCTCAGCAAGCATTCCGAATTTGGCGAAAGCCTACTCAATGATTCAAGCATTAAATGAAAATCATTGGGCTCCATTAAAATTAGCAGAAATCAAAGAAGCTATTGCTTCATGCGCTGGCTTGTATCTTGAAGCGGTTGCTCAAATTCAAGAAGCAACACCAAGAAGCACTATTAAAGTGAAAATTGAAGCTATTAATAGAAGTTCTAATTCCATTGAACTAACAAGTACAACTTCATTGCCAAACAATAGTACTACAACACAGAATCGCGATTTAAAAAATAATATTGTAAATAATATTAGCTTAGATTTAAAATTGCCCGAGTCTCTAAATTATACACAACCGTATTGGCTAAAAGATAATGGAACGGTGGGAATGTACACTGTAAATGATCAAGAAAATATAGGGATTCCAGACATAATTCGTGATGTAAAAGTAGTTTTTAACCTTAAAATAAATGGAGTAGCAATTCCCTATGAGCGTACCGTAATTTACAAGTATAATGATGATGTAAAAGGAGAAGTATATAACTACCTTGATATTGTACCTCAAGTCACAACTTCAATCGAAAATAAAGTTTTACTTTTTACAGATAATAAAGCTAAAACTGTGGTCGTAAAAATCAAATCAGGTAAAGAAGATGTTAAAGGAAATTTACAATTAGAGTTGCCAAAAAACTGGCAAGTCTCTCCTCAATCTATTTCTTTTACGATTGCTAAAAAGGGAACAGAACAAACCGTTTCTTTTCAAGTAACTCCGCCGCTTTCAGCGGATGAAGCTGTATTGAAAAGTGTCGCTGTTATCGATAATAAAAGATTTGATAAAGAACAAATTTTCATCAATTACGACCATATTACGAAGCAGCAAGTTTTACAATCAGCGGAGTCTAAATTGATAAGAACTGATCTAAAAACCAGTAATGAACGTATTGCTTATATTATGGGAGCTGGCGATGAAGTTCCAAATAGTCTTCGTCAAATGGGCTACACGGTGACATTAATAAAAGCAGACGAAATTACCGCGCAGAAATTAGAAAATTTTGATGTTGTTATTACTGGAGTTCGGGCTTACAATACCATTAACGCTTTGGCTTTTAAACAAAATATTCTTTTTGATTTTGTGAAATCTGGGAAAACGATGGTCGTACAATACAACACTAATGGAGATTTAGTCACTGATAATATTGCGCCTTATCCATTAAAACTATCTAAAGATCGAGTTACTGAGGAAGATGCAGAAGTTAGATTTTTAGCGCCTGATCATAATGTCTTAAATTTCCCAAACAAAATTACTACTGCAGATTTCACGGGTTGGAAACAAGAGCAAGGACTTTATTATCCTAATGAATTCGATAAGGCCTTCACTCCTATTCTTTCTTCAAATGATACGGGTGAAACTCCTAAAAATGGCGCATTACTTATCGCTCCATACGGAAAAGGTAATTATGTTTACACTGGCTTAAGTTTTTTTAGAGAACTTCCTGAAGGAGTTACAGGAGCATATAAATTATTAGCTAACATTATTTCACTTTCCTCCGTGGAGAAAGATTCGAAATCAAACACTAAGAAATAATAAAATAAGATGGAACCAAAAAAATTAAAAACCTGGAAAAAAAACTATACATGGGTGCTGTTGGCTAATGCTATCTATATCATGTTTTTTTATTTTATAATGAAATTATACTCTTAAATTATGCAGTTATTTGATTGGATTATACTTATCGTTACTTTATTATTTATTGTAATCTACGGTGCTTGGAAAACTAAAGGAAGTAAGAATGTTGAGGACTTTATTTTAGGTAACAATGAAACACCTTGGCATGTTGTAGGACTCTCTGTGATGGCCACACAAGCGAGCGCAATTACGTTCCTTTCTACTCCGGGACAAGCATACCACGACGGAATGGGGTTTGTTCAATTTTATTTTGGACTTCCTATCGCGATGGTGGTTATTTGCGTAACGTTCATACCGTTATACCATAAATACAAAGTGTATACCGCCTACGAATATCTTGAGAAACGATTTGACTTAAAAACAAGATCTCTTGCCGCCATTCTGTTCTTGTTTCAAAGAGGATTGGGAACTGGATTAACCATTTACGCTCCCGCCATTATTTTGTCAGCAATCTTAGGTTGGAATCTTACTTATATGAATATCGTAATCGGAGTTTTAGTAATTATATATACATTTTCAGGAGGGACGAAGGCAGTGAATGTTACTCAAAAACAACAAATGTTTGTAATCATGTCGGGGATGTTTATTACTTTCTTCCTGATATTACATTATTTACCTAATGATATGACTTTTACAAGCGCCCTTCATATTGCTGGTGCAAATGACAAAATGAATATTGTAAATTTCTCTTTTGATCCAGAAGAAAAATATACTTTTTGGAGTGGTATAACAGGTGGTTTTTTCTTGGCTTTAGCCTATTTCGGAACGGATCAATCGCAAGTGGGACGATACCTTTCTGGTAGATCGGTAAAGGAAAGCCAAATGGGACTGATTATGAACGGACTTTTGAAAGTGCCAATGCAGTTCTTTATTTTACTAACTGGAGTAATGGTTTTTGTCTTTTTCCAATTCAATCCTGTACCATTAAATTTCAATCCTAACAATAAAGCGATGATTGAGAAATCAGCTTTTAAGGGCGAATATAATGATTTAGAAAAAAAGCTTGACGATCTGTCTGAAGATAAAAAAGTCATCAATTTATTGTACATCGATCAATTGAACCAAGATTATGACAATCCAATTCTTCGAAAAGAGTTGATTGCGTTATCTAATAAAGAAAAAGATTTACGAGATCGTGCGAAGGAAATTATTCTAAAAGCCGATAGTAACAGTGAAACTAACGACAAGGATTACGTTTTTTTTCACTTTATTTTAAATTATTTACCGCGAGGTCTTATTGGATTACTATTAGCAGTAATTATTTCAGCTGCGATGTCATCTACAGCATCTGGATTAAATGCACTTGCTTCCACAACAGCAATTGATATCTATAAACGAAATGTAAAGGGAGAAAAATCAGATCGTCACTACTTGTACGCTACTAAATTTTTCACTTTGTTATGGGGAGTTATTGCAATTCTATTTGCTTGTGTAGGAACTTTGTTCGAAAATTTAATACAGTTAGTAAATATAATTGGTTCCATATTCTACGGAACAGTACTTGGAATTTTCTTAGTTGGCTTCTATCTAAAAAATGTACAGTCCAAAGCTATATTTTATAGTGCTTTAATAAGTCAATCTACAATATTCATCATCTACTACTACGCGATTTATATTTATCCAAGCGGACAAGAAAAACTAGGTTACTTATGGTTGAACTTTATAGGTGCGACTTTGACAATAGTTATTTCGCTACTGCTACAATGGACAATTTTCAGAAAGCAAAAAGCTACTCTTTTAGACCCAAATGTTATCTAAAACTAGCATTGCTAACATACAATAATTAAACCGCAGATTCACATACAGTAAGTATTGAATCTGCGGTTCTTTTTTGAAATAGTTTGTGGTCTAGAAATTATGCATGATTAAGCTGATTAGCTCAAAGTTCAAAGAATACTAGCATTATACTTTAATTTAATAAAATAGTACTATTCCAACTTAAATTAAAAAGCTGCACCTATTTAAATAGCTAATTTAATTTGGGACAAAAGATCGTAGTAGCAATAGGATCCAACTTGGTAATTATCTTATTATAGCATTAAACGATACTTTATAAGAAAATCTTAATGTCTTTCGATCGAAGTACATTAAAAAAAATCCCGTCTAGAATAGTATCTAGACGGGATTTAAATTATGGTAAACTAAATATCTTAGTTTTTATTCCACTCAGCGATGCTGTCTTTATTCATTTTAACGTAATCTTGATTCTTTGCTGCTTCAGCTGCTGCAAGTGAAGCTTTAGCAGTATCAATAGCACCTTTTTTATCACCAGCTTTTGCTTGAATCAGTGACTTCAATCTTGTATACCAAAAAGGTTTATCTTTTGTCATATCCAATGATTTATTTACATACTCTAAAGCTTTTGTATTATCACCGTTCGATTGAAACAAAAATTGTGCTGCAGAAAAATAATCAGCAGATGCAGGACCTGATAATGCTTTATCAATATTAGCTGTTGCTTTTTGTTGTGTTGGAACTTCAAATTTTAAAGCAGCATATGAATTCTCCCAAGAGATTTCTAAAAATGCAAAGTTGTTATCTAAACCGCTTATTCCAATAGTAAATGTCTCTACACTTTTATTTAAAGTTTCTGGTTTAACAGTTGCTTTTAGTGCTATATTTTCTTCTTTCCATTCTTCTGGATTACCCCAGTTATCGGTAGTTTTATAGAAAATTATATCCCAACTTTCAATTTTCGGAATTGTATATACTGAGTACTTCCCTTTTTTCAAAGGTTTACCATCTATAATTACATTATCACTAAAAGATATTGTTGTGTTTTCATTTGCTCCTGTTCTCCATACTTTTCCGAAAGGAATTAAATTACCAAAAACTGCTCTACCTCTAGCGCTAGGTCTTGAATAATTAATTTCAACATCAGTCAATCCTACTGATTGATTTATTGTTGCTTTTGGGCTCGATTGAGGCGTTTGAATTTGAGCTTCAGCTGCAAAATTTGCTAAAAATACAGCTAAGACAATAATTATTTTTTTCATAGTTCTTGGTTTTTTTTAATGATTGGCAAAATTACAACTTCGCTTATTCATATTTGTTAAATACTTCTTAATTTAGAATGAATATTCGTTACTGTATTGAAATCTAATTCATTAAAGTGATTTACAATCAGGTCCGCTTGAGATAGATCTTGCGCTTCAGAATGAATGCTATTATAACCCACGCAGAAAATTCCAGCTGCCTTAGCCGCTTTAATTCCGTTAGTGCTGTCTTCGATAACAATACAATTCATTTTTGGAGCAATTGATAAGGTAACTGCGTGCTCGAAAATAGCGGGATCGGGTTTCGATTTTGGAAAATCTTCACCGCTGACTAAATGAGTAAAATAATCATATAACTTGAATCTACTGAAAACACGTTCGATCGTAACTTTTGATGCCGACGAAGCTAAAATCAATTGCATTCCATTTTTGTGCAAATCTATAATCAATTGCTCCACGCCTTCGAGTAATTCTAAATCTTCCTTATTGTCAAAAGCATCATTGAAAATAGTTCGTTTGCGCTGAATTAAATCTTCAACTTCTTGCTCGATTGTGAATACTTCTTTTAATCTTTGAAATGTATTTCGTGTCGAAAAACCGGTGTACGAAGTATACATTTCTTCAGTTACATCAATGTTCAACTCTTGAAATTGTTTGAAATATGCATAACGGTGGACGGGTTCTGTATCTACAATTACACCATCCATATCAAAAATTACAGTTTGTATCATTATTGTTTTGCCACGAAGGCGCTAAGACACGAAGTCTTTTTTAATTAATTTCTAATTCTTGTGCAAGTTCTTTTTTGCCAGAAGAGGCTAAGGAAAAAAGTGTTTTTTTTTTACTACTAACTACTAAAAAAAAATTAGACCACTCAACACTCTATAAACTGAATACTGATTACTCAATACTGAATACTGAACACTGACCACTGTTCACTGATCACTCCTTCTTTAATAAATATCTAATCACCGTTTCTGCTGCATATAAACCAAACAATCCCGGCATATAGCTATTAGTTCCGTAGAACGATCTTTTATAATTAGACCCGTCGGTCATTTTCAAACTGGCCTCGTCTTGGATTTCTGACGAAAAAACAACTTTTAATTTATCAATTTTGACTTCCTTTAATCGTCGGCGGATTGTTTTTGCCAAAAAGCAATTTACAGTATTACTGATATCTGTAACCTTTACTTTTGCAGCTTCCAGTTTACCACCAGCACCCATACAACTAATAATTTTTACTCTTTTGCGCTTTGCACCAATAATTAAATTCAATTTAGGAGTTACACTATCAATGCAATCCAAAACATAATCAAATTCGTCACTTACAATTTCGAATGCACGTTCTGGAGAGAGAAATTCCTCTACTCTCGTTAGTTTCAGCTCAGGATTAATATCCATTAAGCGATCTCCAACTAATTTTATTTTTGACTTACCAACGGTTGAATGCAAGGCAGGCAATTGTCTATTTATATTGGTAATATCAACCACATCACCATCAACAATTGTCATTGCTCCTACTCCTGCTCTTACTAAAAACTCCGCTGCAAAAGAGCCAACGCCACCTAAACCGACAACTAAAACGTTTGCTTTTTGTAAATTATCTATACCTTCTTTTTTAAATAGAAGTTCACTTCTCTCCATCCACTCTGCCATTCTACACTACTTGTTTATTATTCTCGTACGAATATTATATTTTTAATTTTTTCTATTTTCTTTCGAATACTGCTTCGAAATTTCTACTAATGATTTCTTGCATTTCAGTCATTGAGATTCCTTTTATATTTGAAGCCAACTCGTAAACAGTTTCAATACCTTTATCGATAGTATCTGTTTCGAGAAAAATGCGGTTTTCTGGAATTTTTTTGAAAACTTCTTCCAGTCCAGTGCCAAGACTGGCAGATTGTACTAGATATTTACCAAAGGAAAGATAAAAACCACTGCCTATTAATTGAGTCGCAATTTGTTGGTTTTTAGAAAATCCGTGAATAATTAACGGAACTGAAATATTAAGCCGCTTCTTAATTTCTATCACTTCTTGAAACGCGGCAACACAATGTATTACAACTGGCTTACTATATTTTTGCGCTAAAAGCAATTGTCGCTCAAAAACCATTTGTTGCAATTCGAAAGGAGCATCAATTCGTTTGTCTAATCCACACTCTCCTAATGCAAGGCAATTTTCGGTTTGTAATTTACTTTCGATAATTACCAAATCTACCTCCAAAGATTCTTCATTGATGTACCAAGGATGAATCCCAATAGAGTAAAAAGGAATATCTCTATTAAATTCTTGAGGATATTGATTTACTAATTCCACTACTTCAGTGCGATTAGTACCTTGATGAGTATGTAAATTAAAGAAATCCATTAATAATGAAATTTTTTAACACCTGCTTTTATTTCGATATTTAGATCATTCTCTAATGGAACAATTGGGCAGGAATATTTATGATTGTAGGCGCAATATGGATTATATGAAGTGTTGAAATCAATTGCAATTGTTTTGCCTTTGGGAATTTTCAAATCAATATATTTTCCACCTATATAACTATCGTTACCGCAAGTAAGATCTGAAAAAGGAAGAAACAAATGATCTTTATAATTCTCTTGTTTTGAAAGTGCAATGTTCTTATAAACATTTAATTTAAAATCAGAACCATTAATTTTAAAATACACTTCTCCATATTTCACATAAATTGGTTTTCTATCAGTGGAAGTTTTCATTTCGAATGGCTTCTCTTTTTTAGTTCGCACGAACTTTGCCACCACATAAAATGTTTCATTTGCGGGGTAAAATTCTAATGATTTAAATGTCGCTAAATCCTCAGCCATCAGCGGACTAGTTTTAGAATCCGCATACTCGGCATTTAATTCGTTTTGAAATTTTATAACAGCAGCAGTGTCGAATTGCTGTTGCCCAAAACCAAAATGAAATTGAACTAAAAAAATAAAAATTGATACTATTCTCATGTGACTATTTTGATACAAAAATAAGGTAAAAGTTAGAAAGGAACAATTATTATATTTTCTTGTATTACATCACGACATAGTGAAGATGCAGTTCAAAATATAAACAATATCATATGCTTAATAAGATAAGTAGGGAACGAGGATAAAACGGATTAAGCAGATAAATACAGATTTAAAGAATCTAAATATTTACATTTTTTTAGTCAATGAGCAGAAGTACGGCTTTACTATTGATCGTTATTTATAAACAAAATAGTCTAATTTACACTAAACCCTAGCCCAGATAGCAGCAAAAATCCTTTTATTTTTTTTGGATTTGCGAGGAACGAAGCAATCTAAAAAAAGAAAAGATTGTAGCGAATAGCTGGAAATAGCTACAAAAAAACATTGTAAATTTGCGTCATACAAAATCTACTTATGCTTAAAACAGCTTTTAGTCGCTACATCAATAATTACCGAGGATTTTCAAGAGAGATATGGATTTTGACTCTTATCACATTTATAAATCGTGCGGGAACGATGGTTTTGCCTTTTTTATCTAAATATTTAAAGGAAGATTTGAGCTTCTCATATGAGCAAGTAGGATGGATTATGGTCTGTTTTGGATCCGGTTCGATGTTAGGTTCGTGGCTTGGTGGTAAATTATCTGATAAAATAGGATTCTATAAAATCATGGTTTTTAGTTTATTAACCAGTGGATTGCTTTTGTATGCGGTGCAATATGTGCGCACTTTTTGGGGATTGTGTTTTGCCATGTTCTTCATTATGACAGTCGCGGACATGTTTCGTCCCGCAATGTTTGTCTCATTAGGGACTTACGCAAAACCTGAAAATCGCACGAGAGCACTGACTTTAGTTCGTTTAGCAGTCAATTTAGGGTTCACTGCAGGACCTGCTTTGGGTGGTTTAATTATCATGAATTTAGGATATAGCGGTTTGTTTTGGGTCGATGGAACTTCATGTATTGTATCTATATTAATTTTCACAGTGCTTGTAAAAGAGCGCAAAGTTCCAGCAGATTTGGCAGTAAACAACGCCGAAACCGAAATTCCAGCATCTGTATTTAAAGATAAAATATTCTGGATATTTCTATTTATTTGTTTTGTTACAGCTATGCTTTTCTTTCAACTTTTCACCACATTACCGCTCTATCACAATGAAAAATTTGGTTTAAGCGAACTTCAAAGTGGACTTTTACTATCACTAAATGGTTTGATTATTTTCTTTCTCGAGATGCCCATTGTCAGCGCTAGCCAACGAAAAGGAATTGATAAAATCAAGATTATTCTGTGGGGTTGCGTGTTGATGTCCATAAGCTTTTATGTTTTAATGATTAATATTTGGGCAGGAATGCTCGTTGTGAGCATTCTTTTTATCACTTTTGGAGAGATGTTTATTTTCCCATTCTCGAATTCATTTGCATTAAGTAGAGCACCAAGAGGACATGAAGGACGCTACATGGCGTTGTTTACAATGAGTTTTAGTCTGGCCCACATTGCCAGTTCAAAAACAGGACTTGAAGTAATAGCAAATTTTGGATATCAAGCCAATTGGTTTGTAATGGGAACTTTTGGAATTCTGTCAGTGGCTGGATGCATCTGGCTTCAAAAGTTGGTGCGACAAGAACAAAGCTAAAATAACTTTATTAATTTGGGCGTGACTCCATTCATAAAAGGGGCTAATCAACGGAGGCGTTAATTAGCCCCTTATATAAATGCTGTCGGGCTTTACGTTTCAATCCACGCTAAATATCGTGCGATTTCCTCTTCAATCCCTCACGCAAAATCGTTTACAGGAGCACTCGCTCGTCCCTATCGAAACTTAATATTAAGTTATTCAACTTACCAAAAAATCTTACAAACTACAAAAATAGTTTACAAACTACAAAAATAGTTTGTAAACTAGAAATATAGTTGTACGTTTGTTTTTCTTACAAGTTCAAGATGAAAAAAAATATACCGATGCAAAAATTAACCAATAAGGAAGAAGAAATCATGCACATTATATGGAAGCTCAAAAAAGCTTTCGTTAAAGAAGTAATGGCTGAAATAACTGAAGATCAACCGCATTATAACACCTTATCTACAATGGTTCGAAATCTAGAGGAAAAAGGTTATGTTGCCTACAATGCTTTTGGAAATACGCATCAGTATTACCCTATTGTGCCTATTGAAGAATATCGAAAGAAATTTATGAACACTGCAATCGATAACTATTTTAATAGTTCATATAAAAATATGGTTTCTTTTTTTGCCAAAGAGGAAAAAATTTCAGCGGAAGAATTAAGAGAGATTTTGGCAATGATTGAGAATAAAAAAGAAGAGAATACCTCATTATAAATCAGAGTATGTAAATTATAAATTGAATACTATGGAAGAACTTTTCATCTACTTTTTAAAGTCAAGCGGATTATTAATTACATTCTACTTAGCATATCATTTTTTGCTCCGGAAAGAAACATTCTTTGCAACAAATAGATGGTTTCTCCTAATAGGCTTACTGACATCAGTTTTTCTTCCTCTAGTATTTTACACCAACACTGTTTTTGTTGAAACAAATGATAATGTTATCGATTGGAACAAAATTCCAGCAGCAGCAGATGAATTGGACAATACCAATGCAATCAATTGGTATTTCCTTTCGGCGGTTATTTACGGCATAGGTTTTATCTTTTATCTATTAAAATTCGCTTTAGATTTCTACCTTTTAAATACCATTTTTAAAGGAAAAGGAATTCAGAAACAAGAGGATTACAATTTATTAGACACCAGCGAAAATGTAGCTCCCTTTTCCTATTTCAGTACAATAGTTTATAACTCGACATTATATTCTCCATCTGAACTAGAAAATATTTTAGAACATGAAAAAGTACATTGTCAGCAAAAACACTCTATAGATGTTCTACTTTCTCGGGTATTTTGTATTGTTTTTTGGTTTAATCCAATTGTTTGGCTTTATAAAAAAGACATACTACAGAATTTAGAATTTATTGCTGATCAAAAAGCAACAAATAAAGTTATAGACAAAAAAGCATACCAATTCACACTTTTAAAAATAACAACGCAGGAAAATTGTGTTGAAATCACCAATCATTTTTATCAATCATTAATCAAAAAACGAATCGTTATGTTAAACAAAAATCGATCAAAAAAAAGAAATTCTTGGAAGTATGCAGTTGTTATTCCAGCGCTAATTGCATTTGTAATTTTCTTCCAAATTAAGGTCGTTGCACAACAGAGAAATGAACAAACGTCAACTCAATTAAAAGGCGAGGTTACTGCAAATGAATTAGAATTTAGTTGGAATAAAAACACAACTGATGTTCTATTTACGAAAGATATAAGTACAGCTAAAAGTTTAAATATTGACCTTGTTTTTTCAAAAATTAGGAGAAACTCAAAAAATGAAATTACTAAAATTAAAATTTTCTATAAAGACAACATCGGTAACGAATATGTTCAAGATTTTTCTAAAAGTAGTGGAATAGATCCCATTCGTTTTGTACGCAATATTGACCAAAATGGAAAAGGCGAAATTGGATTTTACGAAAACCAAACTCAAATCTCAACAAGAGCGAAAGATGCAGTCTTAATATCTGAAGAAAAAGTAGCAATAATTGATGCCGCAGTAGAACAGGAAACTTCTAGTAAAGGAATCTCACAAACCACAAATTCCGTAAAAACAAATAACCAGAAACCGAAACCAATAATAGTATTAAATGGCATAAGACAAATTCCCGATTTTGATTTAAATTCGGTCGATCCTAGCACTATTGCAACTGTCAATGTTTTGAAGAATGACAAAGCAATTGAAAAGTATGGTAAAGAAGCAATCGATGGAGTAATCGAAATTATAACTAAGAATGAAAATTATAAAGCATCCACATCAATTACCACTTCAAAAAATGACAAAACATTTTCATTCACTCCTTTAAAAGCATCCACCAGCAATCGCAATGAGAAAGGAAACATAAAATTAGAAGCTGACGTATATGAAATGAATTTAGAAAAAACAGAGCCAACTAATTTAAATAATAAACAGTTCAGTAAGAAAACGTTCAAGAGGCAGTATGTAAAAGTAAAGTCAAGTGAGGCTATTATAGATGAAGCAGAAATATACATAGACGACGTAAAATCAACGAAAGCAGCGCTAGATAACATAAATCCAAACTCCATTGATAAAATGGATGTAATCAAATCTGCTGAAGGCAAAAAGTTTGTAAAAATAACGACCAAAAAACAGTAAAATATTTTCATTAAAAGACGGTTAACAGTAAGACCGTCTTTTTTTATATCTTTGAAAAAAAAGCATGTTCAAAATCTTAGCTCAAATCAATAAACTCATATTACCTAGTTTTACTAAACAGCGATTAGATTTGGCTAAAGCCAAAAAATGGCAAATGGCTATTATTGGTTTTCGTTATTATGTTACGACAAGAGCATTGGATTAATAGGTTACTGCAGCAAATATTTCTTGATCTTTAATTTTTTCTCTTCCGTTCAGAAAAGATAATTCCATAATGAAATTGCATTGTACAATTTCACCCCCCAATCGTTCTACTAATTCGCAAACAGCCTTTATAGTTCCTCCAGTTGCTAGCACATCATCGTGAATCAAAATGCGCTCTCCTTTTTGTATGGCATCAATGTGTATTTCCAAAGTATCAGTACCATATTCCAAATCATAAGTGGCTGAAATAGTTTCAAAAGGTAATTTATTTGGCTTCCTAACCGGAACAAATCTAGCATTTAAATCTTGTGCAATCAATGTTCCAAAGAAAAATCCACGACTCTCCACTCCTACTACCTTATTAATTTTTTTATCTTTTAGAGTTGAAACCAATAATTTCAAGCATTCCTGACTTGCTAAAGGATCAATTAGTAGCGGAGTTATGTCTTTAAACAAAATTCCTTCTTTTGGAAAACCTTGAATATCACGTATATAATTTTGCAATGACATATTTTTTAAGTTTTTACGAATTTACTCTTGCAAATTACACATTTATACCTATCTTTGCACCCGCAATGAGGTTATTATAACCACCTGCAAATGGCCTTGTGGCGCAACTGAATAGCGCACTTGATTACGGCTCAAGAGGTTACTGGTTTGAATCCAGTCAAGGTCACAAAACCCCAACAGATGTTGGGGTTTTTTTATGCTCAAAACTGAAATAGCTACTGAAATCAACTAATTAGAGCTAATATAGGGAAAAAAAACATCAAAATCATATATAGGTCCTAGTACACCATTAGATGCACTACTGAGTACACTGTAGTTTTTTTATTTGAAAATTTTCTTTACACGCCAATGATTATGTAGAATTCGACGATAATTTCGAGTAGTCGACAGATTTCATTAAAAAAAATCATTAATGTCCGATAAAAAATAAATCCGCATGATTTTATTTTTCATCTATTTGATTGCCAATGTTTTAATTTTTATTTTCTGTGCTTTTATA
>NZ_JBANDI010000016.1:0-85612 GCF_039123485.1 Flavobacterium sp. PL12 | reverse complement strand
AAAAAACAGATATTCAAAAAGCTAGTAAAGTAAGGTCAAGTAAGGGATTACTAGTCCATATTTTTGGAAAAATAGCATCTGCTTTTATAAATTTATTTTTTTAACCCTTGATTCGCATTACTAATTAACAGATGAAAAAAAGTAGTTTTTAATGAAAAATGGAGGTGGTCATTTTGCTCCGGAATTAAGTGGTCATTTTGAATTGGAATCAGGTGCTCACTTTAAATTGGAATTGGGTGGTCAATATAGCTGGAATTTGCAATAAAATTACTGAGGAGAAATCTTTTGAGTTTATCAAGTGATTAAAAGCAATTAATATATAACAGCAAAAAAGTCCTGCCTGATTATATTCTTAAACCGAATTCCGCATGCATTATTGAAAGTTCAGCATTTACTTAATTTTGAAGTGTACTACTACAGCTGGATTTATTGCAACAATGTCATTTATAAATTCCAGCTTTTGCTTTGGCGAAATAACAACTGAATCAAATTTCCCATATTGAATTTCGATCCTATCAATCGATGTTGCTGGCGCACTTAAAATAGTATTAGTTTCTGAAATGCTTTTTATTGTTTTGATATCAACTGTTTCTTTAAATGTAAAACCACACTTAATTTCTAAAATATCTCCGTTGATAGTGTAATGAGTCGTTACAAACATATGAACTATTAAAATAATGATAAGTACTACTATTGCGATCGCTAACAAATTTTGCTCTACAATTAATTGTAAAAATAAAGTAGTACCAAATATTAAAGTTAACGGAATTACTAATTCAAGACCTATCTTCGATTTATACCGTTTTATCATTTTATTATCCTTTTTCTACATTATTAAGCTTGGCTCTCACGAAAAATTCTCTTCACAGAATCGTTGTCTATAACTCTACTATTTTACCTTAAAGTTTGTGCGGTCCAGACATGTGTGAATTATAAAAACATTTAAGTCCAGCCCTGAAATTTATACTCTTAATTACCATTGAATTTGGATTTAATCGCTTTCTCAACTCTCCAAATTAGCACTGTCAAAATTAAAAACATTAATCCCAATCCTAAAGCTAAATTTACAGAATCATTAAAATTAGTAATCAAACCCAGAAAGCCGCATATGAAAAGAAGTAAACCTAATTTAATCATTTCTTTAGATGAATATTCCTGAGCAAAAGTCCATCTCTCTTGACTTTTCATTGAACTAGTTGATCGATAGCCATAAAGTGAATTAATTTTTCGCGGAGGAAATGCGCGCGTAATAATTCCAGCCGCCAAAAACATTAATCCGACAAAAAAAGGAATATTTATTAATGGATTTTGAGATATAGCGTTCAAGGAATCGATCATGATTATACTCTTTAAAACATTTTTATCTCTAAAGATATCGTTTTTAAAATATAAAGTAAAGAGTGTTTCTACTATTTCAAAATGGAATCTAATATTGGTACCAGGTTGTTAGAAATAATTAGCTATTTAATCGCAAATTCTTACCAGTATCAATATTTAAATTTTCGAAAATGCTTTGATGACTATCTTTTTAGAATTACGATTACAAAAGCCACTACCTTAAGAATTAATGCTAGTTACATCCCAAGAATACTTTTAACGATATGTAATGAGGTAGCTTCACAAAAATCGAGTCCAGAATAATCAGGATTAAAGCCTCCAATATAAGGAACTGCCATGATGTAAATATTTTCGTTATTTGCACCATAATGATCTAGAATTTGGAACTTATCATTTATACTAATTCCAGATACTGTCCTATAATAATTCCCTTGACTATCAACCTCAACGCTTGAATCTCCTTTCGACAATGCAATTTCACCAATCTTGTTATTTTGAAATCGCAGTTTAGCTGCGCTAACATTCTTATCTGCTTTCAAACTAGTAAAAGGAAAATCTTTGAAAGATAAATGAGGCTGCCCTACACAATCTATAAACGTACGATAGGACTGCGAATGCAAAGTATTTTTTTCATCATAGTACTTATAAATAATACCTTCCTCCTGTGGCTCAATTTCACTTTCGTGACCAACTGAAACTATTGACAAAACTCCAGCTTGGTAAAGAGCCAACAGATCGATACACGATTTTTGCGGAACAAAAGCTATAATAATACTTAGCAATGGCATTAAAACCTTGTGTAACCTTTCCATGTCTTCGGCAGAAAAGTGCTTTGCAGGATGATTCATTGCAAAACTTAAAACCGCAAGCATTTCCTTCCAGTAAATAGATTCTTGCCTTTTTATCGATTTCTCCGCCTCAACGTATTCTGCTTTTAGTAATTGAAATGAATCCAAGCGAATTCGCAGCTCCATCATTGCATCGACAAATTCTTCGATATTTAAATGTTTTATTTTTTGATAAAAATCAGGATCTTTATCTTTGAATATGTCCTTAAAATCTTTTTGGAAAATATAATCTAATGATAGAAACCCATCATTGTTATCTTTATGATCTTGTATTTCTTCTGGAGTTAATAACGAGTCATTACTTAAATGAGGATCTTCCAAATGGAACCGAAGAGCTGGAAGCAAACCTTCTCTCGAATGCATCACAATGCTGAAATTCGCACTTTCTTTATTTAGAGTATAATTTATATTTCCGTCCTCATCTGTTGAAAAAGTCCCATTTTTCCTGGCTAATGTTCGTATAGCGTCAATCGCTGTTAACGACGAACCTCTCAATGCAACAGCGTGATTTAAATTCAATTCAAGTTTTGAAGGAGGATAAGGCGAATCAAAACATCCGTCATGCTTACCTTCCCATTTAGATGGCCAAGAGTGACCTGTACAAATTATCACATCATCAAATTTCAGTTTTGACTGTGAAGTATAAAGCCAAACTTCCTTATTTTCAGCATCGTATTTGATGTCTAATACTTCACTTTCATAATGAACTGTAGTTTTTATTTTTATATCTGAAGCAATTTGTAAGAGTAAATCAAATTGAGTTGTCAAATAATAGCCAAAAAGTAATCTAGGAAGTACTTTATAATCGTTTATCGTAGTAATATCAATGTAAAATGATTCTAACAATTCATTAGGCTGCTCTTTTAACCACTCCACAACTGAAGAAACTAATTCTGGAGTTTCATTACCAGATACATTTGTAATATGTTCTCTATTTGCTCCCTCTTGACTATACGGCATTCCTGCACCAAGAACTTTTTTTCTTTCAAATATGTCTACTTCAAAATCAGAGATCCCCGAATGAATTAATCTTTTAAATAGAAATAATGCACTTGGTCCTCCGCCTACAATAGCAATTCGTTTTTTAGTTTTCATTAAAATTATATCATATTGAAAATTATAATTTAACAGAGTAAAGGCTTAGAAGAATTGTTGATTAAATGATAACAAGACAATAATGTAATGGATTCTATCCAAAATTTTCTACTAAAAGCCAAAATATTTCCAGAATTACTCTAGTATAAAATTAAATAATCACCTCATTATTCATTTACTGAATATTTGAAAAATTTTATAGAATTTTAAGTTTGATGCATTATGTAATTTCGTGATTATATCTTTTTCCTTTAAATGAGTCAACGGATGAATTGAAGCGAAAAAAATAAGGATTTTTAAATTTTGGTTCGAATAAGTAATTAGCAAGACAAAAAAAATGTCCGTCAATTGAATGACGAACATTTTTTAACTTGTCGAAAGCTTATGATTTTACAAGAATTGTAATTTTTACATTTCAGAATAAGGAATGTAAATATGAAAAGTAGCTCCTTCGTTTAAAATTCCAGTTGCAGTTATAATTCCATTGTGATTGTCCACAATTCGTTTAACAATTGCTAGACCAATTCCTGTTCCGTCAAATTTTTCTTTACCATGTAAACGTTGAAACACTTCAAAGATTTTTTCACTATACTCCGTTTCAAAACCAATTCCATTATCCTGAAATTTTATATAACAGTAGTTTCTCGAATCAATTAGCTTTGGATTATCAAATTCAGAACCTAATCCCGATTTACATTCTATTATAATTTTTGGAGCGTTTTCAGATTTTGTAAACTTTAATGAATTACTTATCAAATTAAATAACAATTGCCTAAACTGAAATGGAATTACGTCAATTTCACAATCACTTATTATAGAAATTGTATCATTAATGTCTAAAAATTCTTGTTCTAAATCTTCCTTTACTTCCTCTACAATAAGTGACAGCTTAGCTTTTTCAAAAACGCGTTCTTGAACGCTCGTTCTAGAATAAGCAAGTAAATCTTGTATTAATGTCTGCATTCTATTGGCAGCATTTTGCATTCTTAAAAATTTATCCTTGCCTTTTGGAGAAAGATTTTCACTTTCACCCTCTTTTATTTGGGTAGCGAATGTTTGGATTTTTCGAAGAGGTTCCTGCAAATCATGACTAGAGATATATGCAAAAGATTGCAATTCTCGGTTCATCTTTTCCAAATCCTCATTTTTATTAAAAAGCTCTTTAGTCCTTTCAGAAACTTGTCTTTCTAATTCGTTCGTAAACATTTTCTGATCTTGGATGTCGGTACTTGTTCCTACCCACATTGTAATTTTACCCTCTTTATCGCGCTGCGGAATTGCGCGACTTAACTGCCAACGGTAAGTCCCATCGCTTTTACGAAAACGATGCTCTATTAAAAAATCTTTTTCAGTTGCAATTGCTTCGAGCCATTTTACAATATTCGCTTCTCTTTCATCGTCATGCACAATGGAAATCCAACCGTGCTCGATCATGTCCTCCTTTGAATATCCAGAGAAATCAAAAACGGCTTGATTAAAGTAGTTAAGATTGCCCTCCTCATCTGCAGTCCATACAAACTGAGGCATCGAGTCTGCTAACAATCTAAATTTTTGTTCTCTCTCAAGCAATTGAGTTTGAATATTTTTCTCCTCAGTGACATCGCGTAAAGTTCCGATAATGCGAATTGCCCGATTATCTGAATTAAAAAACACTTTCCCTTTAGCTTCAATCCAATGAATCACCTCATCTACAATAGTTCTAATTTCATAATGTAACACACCCGTTTTTAGAGCTTTTTCAAATGCAGATTTTCTGATTGCCATATCACTTGGATGCATCTTACTTGAAAGTAAATCACGTTTAGGATTTTTTTCATTAGGAACCCCTAAAATTTGTAGAGCACGAGCGGAAACTTTAGTTTCATCTGTTACTAAATCTAATTCCCATATTCCTAGTTCACTAGCACTAATTACTAGATTTAGTCTTTGTTCATTATCTTCTAATGCCTTTTTTGCATTTACATTATTAGTTACATCTGTAGCAACGACCATTATTCCAGTAACGGTATTACCTTCAATAAGTGGATGATAAACAAAATTAAAATATGCGGATTCACTCTTACCAAATCGTTTTAAAGTTACTGGAAACTCGTAACCAAAAAACGCTTTTTGAGTTTCGTAAATACCTTTTATAATTGGATCAATAACAACTTCTACCTCTGGTAAGGATTCAAATAAAGGCTTTCCTAAAAATTCGTCCTCAGTTTTATAAACGATTTCTAGATAAGTGGCATTAACCATCTCCACAACATTACTTTGACCTCTTAAAATAACCATTGCAACAGGAGCTTGATGCATCGCATCTCGGAAACGTTTTTCACTTTCCTCAATTTTTTCCTTAGCTTCATTTAATTCTGTTACTTCGGCCGCAGTATTCATTACTCCGTAAATCTTTCCTAAAGAATCTCGTAACGGAGTAAAGCTGTAATTAAAGTAAAAATATTTGAAAATTCCATTCTTAACTATTCCTACACGCTGATTCTTTGCGCTAAAAGCAATTCCTGAAGCGTAAACTCCTCTTATTTGTTCGTAAATATTTTGATTTGCTAGTTCTGGCAAAACATCACTGTATAATTTACCTATTACATCAGTTTCTTTTCCCCACGCCTCAATTACAGATTGATTAGCAAGAGTAATTCGCATCTCTTCACCTGTGTAAACAGCGATTGGAAATGGAGCGCTTTCGACAAGACTTCTAATACTCTCTTCACTTTTTTCGATTTTATGACGAGCAGTTACTTGATCAGTTACATCAAATCCGATGGCCATTATTTTATTACTATTACCGTCTTCGTCGAAAAGAGGCTCATATGAAAAATTCATATAAACAATCTCTAACTTGTCATTGCGCATGATTTCAATAGGAAGTTCCGTAGTGGCAAAGCGTTCACCAGTAACTCTCACATTATCTAATATTTCTTTTATTCCTTGATGTTCTAATTCAGGTATTGATTCAAAAATGGAACGATTTTCTATTTGATCTTCTGTTTTATTCCATAATTTCAAAGCGTTATTATTTGCAATTTCCACTATATAATCCGGACCACGAAGTATGGAAATGGCTATAGGAGCTTGCAAAATCATCAGACGTAAATTATTCTCGCTCTGCTCTAATTTTTTACGAGCAATAGTTTGTGCTGTTATATCTTCTGCTGTGCCATTAAAACGGTAAGCCACTTTCTCTTTATTAAACAAAGCTTTACCCTTAACATGTAGCGTTATTTTATCGTTCGAAAGTGGATTTATAATATCATATGAAATATCGTAATTACCTCCAGAAGAATACTCTAATGTAGCTGCAATCGCCTGTACAACCTTTTCTCTATCGTATTCAGCGATGACTTTTATTCCTTCAATAATATCAATTTCCTTCTCGTCAGAAAGTCCAAACCAATTTTTTAAACGCTTGTTACTAAAAAATTTATTTGAAATTGGGTCAAAGTCAAAAGTACCTAGTTTAGCTGCTTCAATAACAAACTCGAGTTCATTAGTACTTTCCGCAACGGCTTCTTCCGCTATTTTTTGTGCAGTAATATCAGTGTTGGTTCCAAACCAAGTAACGATTACTCCTTCATCGTTTTTTAAAGGTAGCGCTCTAGTCAAAAAATGATGATAAACGCCATCATGACGCTTTACTGGATACATCATTTCAAATGGAATACCTGCTTGTAGAGAATTATTCCATCCTTCTAAAATTGATGAAAGCTCTTCTTCTTTATATACAGACTTCCAACCCCAACCTAGCATTTCTTCGATAGTTGTTCCTGTATATTCATACCATTTTTTGTTATACCAATATACCTCACCATCTGGATTTGCCATCCAAGATAAGTTAGGTATATTATCAGCCATATCTTTAAATCGCTGCTCACTTTCCTTCAAATCATCGTCCGCAATGTGCTGTGAAGTCGTTTCAATAATGGTAACAAGTATTCCTCCAACTTCACTACTTTCTAAAAAAATTGGACTGAAGGAAAAATCAAAGTAGCAATCCTCCGTTTTACCGTTTCTATCTAACGGCAACATAAAATCAGAATGAGCAACTGCTTGGCCATTCATCACCGTATCAAACATTGGTTCAATAATATTCCGAATTTCTAAAAATGTTTCATGAGAAGTTGATCCTAAAGCATTCGGATGTTTATGATTTCCTAAAATAGTGCGGAAAGCGTCGTTGTATATTTGGATACGTTCTTTTCCCCATGCAACGTACATCGCAAAAGGATTGTTTAGAACTAAAGAAACTGTAGTTTGTAAATTTTGTGGCCAAGTTGACGGATCGCCCAATGGTGTTTGATTCCAGTTTTTTTCGCGAATAAGATGTCCCATTTCGCCACCACCATTGAGGAAGTAAAATTGATTGTTTGAATTAATCAAAGTAAATTATTTAATTATGAATGAATTATAAAGTCGACTCTATCAGGTTGGTCACTACTATTCTGCCCTAGTAAGACCGTTGCTTCATAAATAACTTTCTTCAAAACGTTAAAATCACCTGGTTTTCTTATATAATAATGTGCGCCATTATCATATAATTTATTTACAATTTCAGGATCTAATGAAGTAGAGAAAATAACAACTGGAATACTTTTTAACGTATCACTTAATTTTATTTCAGAAAGACATTCGTAGCCAGATTTTCTTGGCATATTGAGGTCTAAAAAAAGGGCATCTGGCAATTGTTCTTGATTATTGAGGAGTAATTCCATTAATTCAACGCCATCGCAAACAGTTACTAAATTAATTGATAGGCTGAGCTCTTCAACAGCATCTTGAAAAAATAATCGATCATCCATATCATCGTCTGCAAGTAAAAGTTTTTCCATAAACCAACTAGTAAAGTTATTTTGACTAGAATTTAAACCAAAATTCAAATTAAATAATGAATTTATGTTTTAGAAGTCTTTTCAAAAATAGGAAAAATTATTACTATTAAATAGAACTAAAATAAATTAAGTCAAAAAATATTAACAACTGTTTAAATAGTTTTTGTACCACTAATTAAAATCTTTTAATGTTACACTAATGAAATACTGCTTTGCTTTATATATCAACACTTACCGATGATTACTTTAAAGAAATAGCTAATGAATTCTATTAAATGCACTTATTGAAACCCTGTAAAGAAAGAAAGAATAAGGTACGTAAAATGCTACTTTAAAAAATGGCTCTGGAAATTTTTGATTGCTTGAATGCAAAATTCAATATTTCAATAAAATTACTTTTTCTCAAATTTTTCAAAAATGCGCACTATAGCAGCCGTAGCTAACGCTCCTGCTAAGTAGTATCCAATAGTCAATAATTTAGTATTGTTGGTTTTTGTAACTGGCTCATCATTCAAACCAATTTTACTTGGAATATTAATAGCACCTAAACCTGCAAAAACTCCCGCTGATGCTGCTTTAGTCCATAGTTGATTTCCTTCTCCTTCAATTAAGCTGAAGTAAGCAGTATTACTAACTAAGTCACCAACTAAACTCGCTCCAGTCAATGCATCTTGGTTTTCTATATCAATACCAAAATAAGATGCAGTTTTTTGAACAGCTTCCTCTCCCACTAATTCAATTCGTGGCATATCACCATGAAGATGTTTTAATGATTCATTCAATATTGTGAGTACAATCGCGCCTCCTAAACCTGCTAATATATTATTATTGTTCATCGTTATTTTTATTACAAATTTACTACCTGGATGTTTTGAATACAATTAATAAAAATAATTATAACAACGCATCCTTAACTTTCGAAACAAATAATAAAAGCGCCCTAAAATTAATTTTAGGGCGCTTTTATAAATTATTTACTTCTTCTCTTCATTGTTCAATTTATCATCAAAATCAGGTTTTTCGCCTTTAAATTTTTGAGTATCTACATCGTAATTTTCATCATTAGTTAAAACTTCATCATGATCTTTATATTGATGTTTTCTCATATCGCTTCTATTATCTGATCCTGTTTTTTTTGAATTTTGCGGAGTGTGATTATTCGTGCTCATAATATCTTGTTTTAAATTTTTAATAAAATTAAGCAGAATCTTGACTTTTTGCGTTATACAATTCTTGTTTAATGTTATAGAATTTACTCGTTGTACTATTTCGTATGTTTTAAACAAATAAAATAATCCAAATATTAACGCTAGAAAAAATACTAAAGTTTACAATTTTTAAAACTAACAAAAATACAATCAACTAACAAACAGTTGATTAAATAATTAAATGATGTAATATTTAATTAAAATTATATAATCAGGACTACAATTGTTTAAATAATTTTGGATTAGTAAAAAGTTACGGATTATAAAAGTGGTAGACTTTTTAAACACATTACTATTAAACAAAATTTTAAAAGCAACAACTATATGGAAAATTTTCAGGACGAAAAACAGCGTGATTTGTCTAAAAACAAATCAGACGGAACTAACAAATTTTTGACAACAGATCAAGGTCTAAAAATCAACGACGATAACAATACATTAAAGGCGGGTGAACGTGGACCTTCCTTATTGGAAGATTTTATTTTAAGAGAAAAGATAACACACTTTGATCACGAGAGAATACCAGAAAGAATTGTGCACGCACGTGGATCTGGAGCGCACGGATTTTTTGAAGTAACTAATCCCATACCAGAATTAACAAAAGCAGGTTTCTTACAAACTAAAGGGTTAAAAACACCCGTATTTGCAAGAATTTCAACTGTAGCGGGTTCTCGTGGTTCAACTGATCTAGCGCGAGATGTACGAGGATTTTCAGTGAAGTTTTATACTCAAGAAGGAAATTATGATTTAGTTGGTAATAATATGCCAGTTTTCTTTATTCAGGATGCGTCCAAATTTCCAGATTTAGTACATGCTGTAAAGCCAGAACCGCATAACGAGATGCCGCAAGCAGCTTCTGCTCACGACACTTTTTGGGATTTTATTTCGTTAATGCCAGAGTCGATGCACATGATTATGTGGATTATGTCGGATCGAGCAATTCCAAGGAGTTTAAGAATGATGGAAGGATTTGGTGTACATACGTTCCGACTTATTAATGAAGCAGATGAATCCGTTTTCGTAAAATTCCATTGGAAACCAAAATTAGGAACGCATGCAGTAGCATGGGATGAAGCGCAAAAAATTTCTGGAAAAAATTCTGATTTCCATCGTCAAGATTTATGGGATGCGATCGAAACGGGAAATTTCCCAGAATGGGAATTGGGAGTTCAAATTATACCGACAGCCGATGAACATAAATATGAATTTGACTTATTAGATCCTACTAAACTCGTTCCAGAAGAACTCGTTCCTGTAACAATAGTGGGAAGAATGGTGCTCAACAAAAATCCTGACAACTTTTTTGCAGAAACAGAACAAATTGCCTTTCATCCAGGGCACTTAGTTCCTGGTATTGATTTTAGCAATGATCCGCTTTTACAAGGCCGACTATTTTCCTATACTGACACTCAGCTATCTAGATTAGGTAGTCCAAATTTCCACGAAATTCCAATTAATAGAAGTATAGCACCTACACATAATAATCAGCGCGACGGACATATGCGACAAGAAATTAATACGGGTCGTGTTAGTTATCACCCAAATTCGTTAGGCGGTGGATGTCCTTACCAAGCAAAAATAAGTGAAGGTGGATTTTCTAGTTTTAATGAGCGAATCGATTCGCATAAAATTAGAGGAAGAAGTGAAAGCTTTAACGATCATTTTGGACAAGCAAAATTATTTTTTAACAGTCAAACGGACATAGAAAAAAGTCATATTGTTAAAGCTTTACAGTTTGAGCTTGGTAAAGTTGAAACAACCGCTATTAGGGTTCGAATGCTCGGTCTTTTAGCGCAAGTAGATAAACAATTAGCTGAGAAAGTTGCAGTGGGTTTAGGAGCTACAGTTCCTGCTTCAACCGAGAAGCCAATGAATCACGGTGTATCTCCAGAAAACGAGATGGGAAGCCAAGAATCCACAACAGTAAAACAATCAATTGCTACATCTGACGCACTGACAATGCTTAAAAATCCAACAAATTCTAAGACAATTGCATCTAGAAAAGTAGCTATACTTTGTTCAGCAGGCGTTTCTGAGGATAGTGTAAACAGCATGAAAAATGCATTATTAAAGGAAGATGCTAAAGGTTTTATTATAGCACCTCATCTGGGAAGTTTGAAAACTGATAAAGATGGAGCAATTCCCGTTGACTTTAGTTTGCTTACTTCAGCGTCAGTACTTTTTGATTCGGTTTATATTCCGCACGGTCAAGATATAAAAGTGCTTGCAGAAAATGATGATGTGCAAGAGTTTTTAAATGATGCATACAAGCATTGTAAAGTTATTGCTGCTGATGGTGAAGGTCAAAAAGTTATTAAAGCTGCGGCATTAGCATCAAAGATTAGTAAAAATGATAAAGGAATTATTATGTCGGATAAAAAAGCTTCAGGTGATTTTAGAAAAGAGTTTATTACAGCAATGGGTAAACACCGTTTCTGGGAGCGTGAAGAAAACTTATATAAATAACAAAAATTAGATTTTATGAAAAATTCAGAAAAACCAAAACAAAAAGATAAAAAAGTTGAAGACAAAGACGATAAATTGATTGTACAACCAGCTAATAATGCTGCGGCAACATTAAAAGATTTATTTATCGAAAGTTTAAAAGATATATACTGGGCAGAAAATGCATTAGTAAGTGCATTACCTAAAATGGCAGCCAATGCAACTGCTGTGGCTCTTAAATCAGCAATAAATGACCATCTTTCTGTAACGAAAAATCAAGTGGCTCGATTACAAAATGTTTTTGATCTTCTTGGTGAAAAAGCTGTAGGTAAAAAGTGTGATGCTATGGAAGGTCTATTAAAAGAAGGTGATAGCATTATCGAAGAAACTATGCCCGGTGCGGTAAGAGATGCTGGAATAATTTCAGCGTCACAAAAAATCGAGCATTATGAAATAGCAACTTATGGTACATTAGTAGCCTTTGCAAAAGCGCTTGGTGAAAATGATGCTGCTAAACTCTTAACACAAACACTAGCTGAAGAAAAAGAGTCCGATACTGTTTTAAATGATGTGGCATTAAATGCTATAAATAATATAGCTGTTAAAAATAAATAATGTTTCGCTTAATAATAGCAAGCAAAAAATCTGCATAGTATGCAGATTTTTTGCTTTTTATAAGTTCCTTATTTCAGTGAAATTTACTTCTAAACTACTTATTTTTTATTCTAATACCTTTATTAAAAAGGTAATCTAATAAATATTTTTTCAACACTTTAAATAATGCAGATCCTAAATTAATTGAATTGTATTTTAATTGATTTACAACTCAGTATTTACACTTTAATGTGTAAACGTCCCCAAATAAAAAAGGGAAGATTTCTCTTCCCTTTAAGTATTACTACTTTTCAACGCAATCCACAGGACTAAATTTATATTTTACTTTCTCAAAGTCAATTGGCTCTCCTTTCACAAAATGAGAAGCTCCCATTGTTAATTGTATTTGTCCATTACCCAAGATAAGTTGGTCACCACGTTTTAAGAATGCCATTGGATTTTTAAACGTTTTTTCTTTATTGCCTCCTTGGATAAAGGTATAACTAGCAAATAAAGTATCGCCTTTAAACTCTCCAACTATTTCTCCCACTTTTGTTGGCATGTTATCAATAGCCATTTCCATATTACCATTTATTTCTCCGTCTTTGAAAGTTAGGATTTTCAAATTCAGTGTATCCTGCTCGTAAATTGCTTGGTAACATTCGGTGCTTGTTGCATCCTTAACATCCTTAACCTCGAGAGTGTTTTCACTTTTATCATTCTTACAGCTCTGTAATCCGATACAAGTTACTAGCAAACAAAAAACACCTAATTTTTTCATAGCAATTTTTATTAATTAATAATCCAGTTTATAACTATTGCTAATTTACGAAGAAATAAAATGCTTAGTATCGCTTTTGTCTAAAAATTCGTCTTAAAATAATTTAAGTCGGAGATTTAAGTTGTAGGCGCTAATAATTAATCAAAGTTAATTTAGAAATCTTTCTTAAAAATTTTTAATCCTCTAGATCCATTAAATCATCTTTTTGAAGATGTACATTTCTTGGGTACTTCTTTGCAAATGCAAAAATCAATTGCATAATATATTGATTCGTTTTATAAGGTGTTAAATGTTCTTTTACTTCTGATGGATTATTAATTACAACATCCATATCGATATAACCCATTCCGTAGAAATGTCCTTTTTCAACCCATATACAACTGCGTTCTTCTTTTGTTCGACCTTTATCAATAATAGCAAAGCTTTGTCTGCTATTTAAATAAGAATCTATGGCTGCTTGAACTTGCTCGTTGTGCTGTTCTATTTCTGGTAAATCTGTAGAATCATTCGGCGCCATAAATGCACCATCTGACAGACTTCCATACTTACAAAAGCGATTATCGATTTCGAACTTTGCAGCTAATTCTTGCAATAAATTGATCCCGCTATAAATACTATCAAAAGTTTCAATACAATTTTGATTTTTAGCTAGTTTACCAATGGCTAAGTACCGATATCCGTTTCTAGCTTCATATTCGAAGAAACCAAATTTAGGTTCAAACTTTTTTAATGCTTTATTATGAATGGGCCACAATTGTTTTATTTCGGTGCATTCTAATAATAAAGCCATTAATTCAGTACCACAAATTTCAAAAGAAATCGCGTGTATATCCCGTAAGAAATTTTGTCTTTGTGGTGTGATTTTATGCCCACCAAAATGTGATGCAACACGTTTTTTTAAATTAACCGCTTTCCCTACGTAGACTACTTTTTTATGCTCGTCATAAAAATAATAAACACCAGGTTTTTCAGGTAATTGCTCAAAATCCTCTGGTGGAAGATTCGGTGGGAGTCTTTGATCTTGAGATGTTTTCTTGATCATTTTATCCATTTCGTTTTCACTGTCCCATTCTAACAATTTAGTAAATAAAATTGCTGTTGCATCGGCATCTCCTCCAGCGCGGTGACGATTTTCTAAATCAATATCTAATGATTTACAAAGTCGGCCTAAACTGTACGAAAGCATTCCTGGTCTAATTTTTCGAGAAGCTCTTACGGTACACAATTTTTTAGCAGTCCATTTAAGTCCTGCACTTTCTAATTCGTGACGTACAAAAGAATAATCAAAATTGACATTATGGGCAACAAAAACTCGATCAGAAAGCAATTCAAAAACTTTATCTGAAATAGTATCAAAAATGGGTGCATCACTAACCATTTCGTTTGTAATACCAGTCAGCGCAAAAATAGCTGGCGGTATATGTTTCTGTGGATTTACAAGTGTTTCCCAGCGGTCAATCACTTTTGTTCCATCATGTATAATAATAGCGATTTCAGTAATGCGGCTATGACTTGCATTACCTCCTGTAGTTTCAATATCTACGATTGCGTATTCCTGATTTTTCATTTTTTTAATACTGAGTTATACTCTCGTTTGTATTTGAAAGCAAAAGTTCTCCAACTTTAATTTTAGAAATAATTTAGAATAAAATAATTATATGGTTAAACTCATTTGAATTAAATAGAACATTTAAGTTTTAGTGTAAACCTAAAAATTGTGCCACTTTTGATTTCGAATAAATTAATTAGTAAGACCAATACTGTTTTTCACTTCTTTGATGTCTCGTTTCAATTCTACAAACATATTTTTAATGGTATCACTTTCTAAGGCTTCTGTTTTTCTATCGCTTCGGGCAATGCTACATTGGTATTCCCAAATTTCTAAAATATCAGACGCTTTGACTTCATAAGGCGGATAGAAATAATTATCAGATGCTACAACTAAAGCATTTTTCTTGTTCTTATTCAGTCTTTTATAAACCATCCCTTCGCTCCTAGTAATCAAAATATAAGTTTTGCCATCTAGAACTTCGCCTAATCGTTCTACATAACTACCCACAATAATATCGCCGTCCTGATGTGGTGGCATAGAATCCCCTTCAACCGGAAAACCACGGTATTTACCTACTCCTAAAAATGGTAAAGAAATTTGCTGTAATTGTTCGATATATTCAGGATCAGCATACCCATTTAGATATCCTGCTTTTACGGTTTGAGTCACTACTTCAATGCGGTTTTCTCCCATTTGATCTACTTGAATGGGTAAAATCAATCGGTTATTTTCGAGTTTTAATAAATCTCCCACTTCAATTTTACGCACATCAACAGATAATAATAAATCAATACTAATCTGGTAATACTGCGCCATTTTCTTGAGGATTTCATAGGGCGCTTCTGAAGTTCCATCTTCATACTTCACATAACGTCCCCTAGTAATCATAAGGCTTTCGGCTACTTTTTCCTGTGAGATTTTATGCTTCACACGCAGGGCTCTGATATTGTCTGAAAATAATGACATAACGACTTTGTTATAATTTGTAACAGCAAATATAGCTAAAAATGTTATTATCTGTGCTAATTTTGTAAACTAAATAAAAGCAAATGGCACGGGCAATTGTACACATGGATCTAGATACTTTTTTTGTATCCTGCGAAAGATTAACCAACTCTAAATTAAATGGTTTACCGTTGATTATTGGAGGTGGAGAACGTGGTGTTGTGGCTTCTTGTTCGTATGAAGCTAGAACTTTTGGCGTTCGTTCAGCCATGCCTATTAAAATGGCACTTCGGCTTTGTCCACAAGCAAAAGTAATGAAAGGAGATATGGAATTATATTCTAAATTATCACATGATGTCACTCAAGTGATCGAAGAAAAAGCACCTATTGTAGAAAAAGCCAGCATTGATGAATTCTATTTAGACATTACAGGAATGGATAAATTTTATGGTTGTTACCAATGGACAAATGAACTAGCACAATCTGTTACAAAAGAAACTGGATTACCCATTAGTTTTGCTTTATCGGTGAATAAAACAGTTTCTAAAATTGGAACCGGCGAATCAAAACCAGTAGGAAGATTAGAAATTCCTGAATCTATGGTGCAACCTTTTTTAAATCCGCTTTCAATCCAAAAAATTCCTATGGTAGGCGATGTGACTTTTCAATTATTATCGCGCATTGGCATTCGAAACATACAAACACTTTCAGAAATGCCCGCTGAAGTATTGCAACGAATGATAGGCAAAAATGGTTTAGAACTATGGAAAAAAGCCAACGGAATTGACAATAATCCTGTTGAACCTTACACAGAACGTAAATCAATTTCGACAGAACATACTTTTATACAAGATACAATTGATATTAAAAATCTAAAATCAATCTTGATAGGTATGGTGGAAAAATTAGCTTTTCAATTGCGATCTGAAGAATGGCTTACCTCAACAGTGGTCATAAAAATACGTTATGCAAATTTTGATACCGAAACAAAACAAGCTAAAATCGCCTACACATCTGCCGATCATACACTCACAAGAGCGGTGACTGACTTATTTGATAAATTATACCAACGCCGAATGCGGTTACGATTAGTTGGTATTCGCTTCAGCGGTTTAGTTCGCGGTACGTACCAAATCAATTTATTTGAAGATACAGAGGAAATGCTCTCGCTTTATCAAGCGATGGACAAAATGAAAAGACGTTATGGTTTTGATGCAATTAATCGCTGTGCTGGCGCCAACTTAAAAACAAAACAGAAAGATGTACCTTAATTGTCATTCCTATCATAGCCTACGTTACGGCACTATTCCATTAACTGAGTTAGTGCAACTTGGGGTGCAATCTAATGTAAAAGCGATGGCGCTAACGGATATTAATACCGTTACTGGAATTTATGATTTTATAAAAGAATGCCAAGCGGTAAACATAAAACCAGTTGTAGGGATCGAATTTAGATACAATAACAAACTGCTTTACATTGGCTTAGCTAAAAATGCAAAAGGTCTTGCTGAAATGAATCGGTTTTTGACTAAACATAATTTTGATGGAACTCCCCTACCCAATTCCGCACCACAGTTTGAAAATGTTACTGTAATTTATCCCATCGAAAATGCTCCTGATAACTTTCGAAATTTTGAATTTTTAGGTATACGTTCAGAACAACTTTCGCTGCTTTTTCATTCGAAATGGAAACAAAAAGCAGATAGAATGATCGTTATACAACCGGTAACATTCCGCACTAAAAAAGAATTCAACCTACATAAAATATTGCGTGCTATTGATACTAACATTATTTTATCAAAACTTACTGAGGCTGATTATTGCACAACTTCAGAGATGATGATTCCACTAGAAGAACTGTTAATGAAGTTTAATGAATATCCCCAAATTATTAGAAATACAGAAAATATCATTGAAGAATGCAATTTTGAATTTGAATTTAAAACACCAAAAAATAAAACCAATTATACGGATAGTAGCGATAATGATATCCAACTCCTAACTAGTCTTGCCAATCAAGGATTAGTAAAAAAATATGGCAACAATAATTCATTGGCAAAAGCCAGAGTGGAAAAGGAATTAAAAGTCATACATGAGTTGAAATTTAGTGGTTATTTTTTAATCACTTGGGATATTATTCGATATAGCAATAGCATGGGTTTTATGCACATTGGTCGCGGTAGTGGAGCTAATAGCATTGTGAGTTACTGTTTAGGAATCACTGCTATTTGTCCGCTTGAACTCGATTTATACTTTGAGCGTTTCTTAAATCTCAACCGCAAAAGTCCACCTGATTTTGATATTGATTGGAGTTGGAAAGAACGGGATATGATTCTTGAATATATTTTTAATCGATATGGTCGAGAACATGTCGCTTTTTGCGGAACGAATGTAGAGTTTAAATACCGTTCGATTTTTAGGGAAGTCGGGAAAGTTTTTGGTTTACCCAAAGAAGAATTAGATGCGCTTGCTAAAAACCCAATGCAACTGCACGACACTAATTCGATAGTTGCATTAGTACAAACATATGGAATGTTGCTCGAAAAATATCCCAATCAACGCAGCATGCATTCTTGTGGTATATTAATTTCTGAGGAACCTATTACAAACTACACGGTTTTAGAAATGCCTCCTAAAGGATTTCCCATCGTACTTTTTGACATGCATGTTGCTGAGGATATTGGTTTTGAAAAATTTGATATTTTAAGTCAGCGCGGTATTGGTCACATCGACGATTCAGTAAAATTGATCAAAAAAAATCGAGGTATTGACGTTAATATTCGAGACACCGAATTATCAAAAAATGAATCAAAGTGCAATGAATATTTAAGTATTGGAAACACTATTGGCTGTTTTTATATAGAAAGTCCTGCTATGCGAGGTTTATTGCGAAGACTAAAATGTGATAATTATAAAACATTAGTGGCAGCTTCCTCTATTATTCGTCCTGGTGTTGCTCAAAGTGGGATGATGAAAGAATACATTTTTAGGCACAATCATCCGGAACAATTTGAATATTTTCATGCCGTTTTCAAAGAGCAATTAGGCGAAACCTACGGTATTATGGTGTATCAGGAAGATGTGATCAAGATTGCCCTTCACTTTGCAGGCGTTCCCGCATCTGATGGTGATATTTTACGTCGAGCTATGAGTGGCAAAGGACGTTCAGCGGCTGCATTACAAAAAGTAAAAGACAACTTTTTTGCTTGTTGCCAACAAAAAGGCCATCCAGAAGCGCTGAGTCAAGAAATTTATCGGCAGATTGAATCCTTTGCAGGTTATTCCTTTTGCAAGGCGCATTCCGCTTCTTATGCTGTAGAAAGTTATCAAAGTTTGTTTTTGAAAGTGAATTATCCCGTAGAATTTATGGTGGCAGTTATCAATAATCAAGGTGGTTTTTATCGTACAGAAGTGTATGTACACGAAGCAAAAATGTCAGGTGGAATTATAAATACTCCTTGCGTAAACAACAGTGATTATGAAGCAACTGTTTACGGAATTCAAGTCTTTCTGGGTTTGATGCATCTCGAAGGGCTTGAAGCCAAAGTAGCGCATCATATTGTTCTAGAACGCGAAAAGAACGGAAAATACAAATCGCTAGAAGATTTTATCAATCGCATTCCAATAGGGATTGAGGGAATTCAATTATTGATTTTCATTGGTGCTTTTCATTTTACAGGTCAAACAAAAAATCAATTACTAGTTATAGCACGATTGATATTAGTGAATTTTAAACCTGAGAATCGGAATCTAATGTTAATTCAAGAACCGGTTAAGGAATACGAGCTCCCCGTACTAGAACGCTCTTCATTTGAAGATGCTTTTGACGAAATAGAACTATTGAGCTTTCCTGTTTCTTGTTCGCCTTTTGACTTACTCCAAACGAAATATAGAGGAGATGTGTTGTCTAAAGATTTATTGCAGTACCACAAGAAAACGGTCAAAATGCTAGCCTATCTTATCTCTCGAAAACACGTTCCTACTAAAATAGGTGCTATGTTTTTTGGCACTTGGGTTGATGCCGAAGGACATTTTTTTGACACAGCACATTTTCCTAATAGTTTAAAGCAATATCCTTTTCAAGGTGGTGGTTGCTATTTACTATTAGGCACTGTCGAAGTCGATTATCACTTCCCTACTATTACTATTTCTAAAATGGCAAAAATGCCTTTTATACCTGATCCGCGTTATTCTAATTCTAATGAAAGACAATACAAAACCCATCAGCAAATTAAGGAAGATGTAAGTATGACTAGTCGGGCGCCTTATCCTCAAGACATCAATTTACCACGGCATAAAATGAGTGTTAAATAAGGTTTTAAATTAAGAGTAGAAGTGAAAATGAGAATATTTAATCAATTAACAAGTTATTCTATTTCATTATATATTGCTGCAAATCGTTGGTTTTGATTGAAGAACATTAGCACTTTTCTATCATAAAACATATATTTGTTATTACTATAAAAGCCCCTTAAAACAATAAAATGGATCAGGATAAATTTATTTTCTGCCTCGAAGCCGTCCCAGACATAGAAACTCATACCACCACTGAAGTAGTTAAACATTTAGAGCTATTAGCCATGAATCAAGGTGTAACAAGTATTTATAAAACTTGTGATACTATTGAAGGATTAGAAGAAAGTTTAGGCGCTTTATTGTACGATGATCATAATTTTAAAGATTACGAAATCATCTATTTAGTAATGCAAGGTCAAGAAAACTCTATTTGTATTCACGATTATTATTACAGTCTGGAAGAAATAGCGGAAATTTTTGAAGGGAAATTAAAAGGCAAAATTGTACATTTTGCAAATGAAAAAGTTTTAGACTTAAGTAACGATGAAGCACAGTATTTTATTGATGTAACTGGAGCACGTGCTATTTCAGGTTATGGAGCAGAGTCTGATAATGTGAGTAGTATTCATCTAGATAAAGTGTTTTTTAGTTTGTGCCAAGAGGACGATGATTTAACTCAAGTGGTTGAAGAATTACATCAGAAATTCTATGCGATGTGCAAACTCCTTGATTTCCGACTTTATTATTAAAATAATTCCTTCATTAGTACTAAATCTTATTCATACAAATATTAAGGAACATCATCTTGTTTAGGATTGTTTTTTTTATGGTATTAAAATACACTATCTTCTTATAAACTTTTACATTAGTATCCTATCATTCTACAAAGGATAAAAAAAATCTATTCCGTAAATTAAAGCTTTCAAATTTCATTTTGGGCTAAAAATCAATTCTGTTAATTCTTTTATAGAAAAATTAAAACCTCATCGCTTCTATTTTTAGATTCTAAATTATAATGAGTCAAATCTTGAATCTTTATTCAAAATAGTTTCTAATACATAAGATCTACTTCTTTCAATGTATTCCAAAATAATGAGATATCTACTGAAACTGAAATTTCATTACTAAATAGCATTTGAGTAGAATCGATTTTCATTTTTCAGAAATATTATAATCAAAATATTACAAAGTAGTATATTCTCTTTTTACTTGAATAAATTGTTTACGGTCAGCAACTTAAACTTTTTATAGAATTATTGTATTTATTTAAAGGTGTGAACCTTGTCTTTGAAATATAAAATATGTTCTCGAGCACATTTTTTTTACTTTTGCTTGTCTTTAAAATTATCTTTATATACATTTGTTAGATAATATCCATTTAAATGAATTTTACTGTTAAAAAAAAGCAATAAGTACTAATTATAGCTATAATATAAGCATAATATTTAAAAGATATTTTCTTACATAATTAAACGATTAAAAAAATAAGAGCAGTCAAGTCTTTAAAAATAAAATTGAACAAAATAATACCTTAAATAATCAGAAATGAAACAACTTTACACTTTATTACTACTATTATTATTAATAACTACCAGCACCTTCGCGCAAGTAAATACTACTTCTGGATCTTGGAGTGCTATCGGAGATGTAGTATTTCCGTTACCAGTAATAACGAACGATGCTGATAATGGAGATGGTATAGGGGACGGTGCCTTATTGGTAAATGGCCAGTCAGTTGTTGCAGGACAAGGAGCCGCATATACTTTTGGTGGCGCTATGCAAACAGGAAAAACAATATCAATTAGCACCTACACTTACAACCCCAATTTATCCTATGTGTATTTAAAAATTGAATTGTGGAGAAAAAACAACAATATTTATACTAATTTAAGCACAGCATCGCCAACCATTCAGCATGCTTCAAATGCATCACCAGCTATAAAAACTGTTCTAAACTACACTCCAACGGCTGCAGACAATGGTGGTGAGTTACAAATACGATATATAAGAAACGACAATGGTGCAACAGCTAGAGACTTCGCTATTGATAATTTAATCTTATTAGATAATATAACAGTAGCCGGATCTTGCCCATTTACAGTTAATCCTGACTTACAGTTAATACCATCGAGTACAGTTATTGAAGATCAAATTAAACTGAGTGTAAGAAAGTTTTCTGATAATTATTTAGGGACAAGCGCACCCACTCCAGCAAACTTAACTACTGCCGTAACTGCTTATGACGCTTTAAATATAGTTGTGTCAGGAGGGAGTATTACCGGTAAAGAATTAACTTCTTTTCAAGGGTTAACATTTTTAAAAACTTTTGCACAATATTTAAAATCTAACCCAACCAATCCAGATCCTAGAGATATTAAAACCAAATTCACCAATACGGTTTGGTGGGTTTCAAAACAATTTTGTGAAAAAAATGTGGGCACTACTCCTCCATTCCCTGTAGATGTTCAATTGTATGATTATGAGGATTTTGCTAGACCAGCGGTTTTATTTAAAGATATTCTAGATCAACAAGTACAAAATCTATTTGCGTATACATTATATAAAAATTCCATTCAATTTGAGCATTTTTGGTCTCCAGTTTACGACTCTGCCTATCAACAAGCTAATGGCGCAATTATTACCGATGTAGTATATAACATAGGAGATGTAATATTAGCATATAGTTTATGGCAAGACACTCCAGAGGAACGTTATAGATACATGCGAGCTTATAAAAGATACATGAATCGCTATTTTTCCTATACAGTAGGAACAAATGATGGTATAAAACCAGACGGAACAGGTTTTCACCACTGGGTAGCTTATAACGACTATATGTATTCGTTTAACACCGCAGCGGATATATTATCTTATCTAACTGGAACGGATTTTCAAGTTGAGGAATCGAATTATAAAGTTTTCCGTGATGCTTTTTACGCTCAATTTATACAGTCAAATGACTATAATTTCAATGGCGGTCCAACAGGCACACAACGCACTGGTACTCAACCTATGTCAACATCAGGACGAAACCCTCAAACCAGAACTAATACACTTTCTAAAGATTCATTTAAAAGATTAGCAATTGCCGGAGGCTCTATTTTAGGATTATCAACTGCTGATCCATTTCTAGCAGGAATGTACAATAGGATATTTGGTACAGATGCACAGTTCAGTTACAGCACAAAAGCAGCTTTTGAAGGCGGTTTCTTCCAATTTAATCATGCAATGGCGGGTGCTTTTAGATATGAAGATAAAAAAACTCTTGTGTTTACCAAAGGATTCTCTGACAACATGTGGGGAACTGAAGCTTACATAAATCAAAACAGATACGGTCGTTACCAAAGCTATGGTGCAATAGAAGTTATTTATCCGGGCGATAAAACTATTGGAAACGGTCAAGATCTTACTATTACTACTTCATCTTCTGCATGGGATTGGAATTTCAATCCTGGCACAACTGTGATTAAATTACCGTGGTCTGACCTGCATGCAGAAAAAGGACGTATCGACGAATTACAGCAAAAAAGATTTGTAGGATCATTGAGTTTAAAAAACAAAAACAGTGAGCTATTAAATAAAATTCATGGGACTTTTGGTATGTTCGCCATGGATTTTAAAGAGGCGACAGGTCAAGGATTTTCAACAGTTTATGGACCAGAAAAACACAACAACACATTTCAATTTAAAAAATCTAATTTTTTCTTTGATGATATAATAGTTTGTCTAGGATCAGACATTACTAATAGTAACGCTGGAACTAATGAAACTGTAACTACTTTATTCCAAAGAATGGACAATAAAGGAATTAGTGTAAACGCAAATGGAACACAACAAACCTCAGGAACAGTTACTTATAGCAGCGCAAGTGCAAACAACTATTTTGTAGATAATTACGGAACAGGTTTTTATTTAGTTTCTAATAATGACAATATTGTTATAAAAAAAGAAGCCCAGCAAACTCCTAACCAAAATCAAACGTGGACAAGTTCACTTACACTTAGTGCACCTCTTAATCCTATAGTTGATTATTGGACTGGATATATTAATCATGGAGCAAATCCTACTAATAAAGGGTATGAATATGTTTTAAAACCTAATAGCAATTCTTCAGAAATGCAAGCATTAGATTTAGCTGTACAAAGTTCAAGCAAACCTTATGTAGTTCGCCAAAAAAATACTACTGCTCATATTGTAGAGCATATTGCAAAAAAGATTTGGGGATATGCATTTTTTAATGCAGCCAGCAATTTGACTTACAATTTTGTTAACGAAGTAAATGGTTCTTGTTTATTGATGACACAGTTCGATCAAGCCAATGGTTCTTTACTACTGTCTATTGACAATCCAGATATTGGCTTTAAAAGTAAACTAAATGACCCATCAATTCAAGTTACAAGAGAGGTAACATTATTAGGAGAGTGGTCATTAGGTAACTCTTATCCTGGTGTTGAAATGATATCTTCAAATACAACAAATACCGTAATTAGATTCACGCTTGTCGACGGATTAGCAAAAGAAATAGTTTTAACTAATGCGATATTAAGCACGCAAGAATTTGATAAATCAGGTATAACAATTTATCCTAATCCTGCTAAAGAAATTGTTACTATCAATGGTATTGAAAGTAATATTGTTAAAACAGCGACTATCATATCTATTTTGGGTCAGCAAATAAAAACAGTTAATATGCCTGGTAATCAGATTAATGTTTCCAACATACAAGAAGGTATATATTTTTTAAAATTACATCTTGAAGATAATAGAACAGTTACTAAGAAGCTAATTATTAAAAAGTAATCAAATAAAAAATTTAAGTGTATCAAATTTGTTTTAACTACAATACCTCCATATTAAATACTGCAACATTTATTAGCTAAAATGAAACATGATAAGCTAAAGAATATATAGAAATTTAAAAAGTACTTTATGTTATTGATCCAATTTAAATCACAAAATTTTACAAAAATAGAGTGCATAGTACATTAAAAAAGGTGGTGAACCTTTTTTAGTAGTAGCATAGAAATTAAATTTTAACCTTATCAAATATTAACCTATATAAAATAAAATTATGAAGAAAATTACTTTTATGCTGTTAGCAATTGCTAGTTTGACAGCAACAACACAAGCTCAAAATAAATATTTGAACTTTATACGGTTGAAATCAGATAATACGGTCTCAGGAGCTCGTCTTACAATAGCAGATAGTCCTGACATAAATGTTACAACAGCATCTAAAACTATTACTTTTAAGATCAAGATTCCTACAACAGTAAATACGCCTACTAATTTTGCAAAACTAATGGCTAAAAACGATACAAATATTGATGGTACTTCAGGATCATATGGAATTACTTTTGGTAGTAAAGCAACAACAGCGCCAAATTCTCATAATGATATGAGATTAGTAGCTACCGCAACTACAAAAGTGTACACAAACACAGCAAATCCACCAGTAAAAATTGCTCAAATAGGAAATAATAATAATGATAAAATAGCAACTACTCTTAATGATGGTAACTGGCATCATTTAGCTTTAGTATTAAATGATACGGATGGTCTATCAAGACTGTATTATGATGGAACTTTACTTATCACTTCATTTACACCAGACGCAGGAGGTCCTATAAACATGACAAATATAGCTCCACTTGTTTTTGGAGCATCTAATACTGGTGGTGGTGGAGTTAGCATGAGCATCGACGACATTCGCATTTTTACTGCTGCTTACACTTCAAGTCAAATAGCATCCGATATGTCAGCGACAGTAGATTCTTCAACACCAAATTTAGTAGCTAATTTTGATTTTGAAGATTCAGTTAATGATGCTACGGGAAGAAATACGGCTACTTTAAATTCAGGCGGTGATAGTGGAACTGCAATTAAGTCTGGAGACGCGATGATTACACTCTCAACTAAAAACAATATTTTAACTCAAGGTATTTCGGTGTATCCTAATCCTACTAATAGCGTGATTAACATCGTGCAATCAGATAATGGCATGGATATTAAAAATGTAACGCTAACTAATGTTGCTGGTCAGCAAGTTTACTTCAAAGATTCGGCTAAAGCGATTGATGTAAGTAAATTTTCTAAAGGTTTATATATAATGAAAATTGAAGCCAAAGATGGTTCGATTTCAACTACGAAAGTATTAGTGGAGTAAATAAAATAGTATACATAAAAGAAGTAATCGCAAAATTAAAAAGCGAGTTAAAAAATATTTTTTAGCTCGCTTTTTTTTATTAGCTAAAAATATTAAAGAAAGCTGCTTTAAGAATTCTATTCCATGACAATTATTTACAAAAAATGTTCTCGAGCACATTTAACGTAATTAACTTGTTTAAATTAAAAGGTTTTCGTAATCTTGTTAAACAATTATTATTATACACGTATTATAATCGTTAATTAATCACTTTTAAATGAACTAATTAGAAGTTCATTATTTATTAAAATGTAAGAAAAATTACAAACAATAAATTATTAAAAAATATTTTAGCGCAGTAAAAAAGGGACGGCCTAACTTTTGTTTGTGCTCTACCCTATTTAAAGACTTGATCAAGTTATAAATGTATAGTAATTTAGATCATATCTCATAAATAAACACTAGATCCTATTTAAACCAACCAATAGAAAATTAAGAAAATTATGACTAAGAATTATTCATTTTTGACCTCCAAGAAAAAGGAAGCCGTTACAGCACTGTTTTTTTTGACATCCTGTATCAGTTTTGCGCAAAGTGATTATAAACCAGCCGTTGAATCTTTTGAGTCTGAAAAAGGTTTAAGTGCTTACCAAATTACAAATGGAAAAATAGCCCGCAGTGAAGCGCACAGAAAATATGGAAAAAATTCTCTACAATGGGAATGGAAAGATAAAAGCTCCATTGGAACTTCAAAATTTAAAATTTTAACTGCTGAAGAAAGCCCTTTAGAATACGGCCTTTTTTTTCCTTCAAGTCCAACTTTGCAGATGTCAATCTATAATGAAGTAGCTCAAAATGGTAAAATCACTGTTTCATTCGAAAAAAATGGTAAAAGAGAAGTCTATTTTGATTTGCCGCTTTCTTTTACAGGATGGCGCACTATATGGGTTCCTTTCTACGAAATGCAAGGTAACACTCCTAAAAAATTAGCTCAAGTTGACTATGATTATTTTAAAATAACTTCTTCAACTCCTACTGGAAAATTATTTTTCGATGATATAATCTATTCTCAATATCAAGATGATCGACATGCGTACCCAGATGAGATTGTTCCCTTTATCAAATCAAAATTAAATCTTGGAGAAGATCATTGGATGCCATTAATAAGCAACTACGACCGCATAAAAAACTTAAAAACAGAAGCTGTTACCGAAGCTGTTAGAAAAGATTTAAAAAAAATAGAGTCAACTATTGAACAAAATTATGAAGCAGATAAAAAATCTAAACTAAATTTAAAGTCGCTTCGCGAAGATTATAAAAAATTAAATCTGGTAGATAATGGTAAAACAATTTTAGGTCCGCCATTAACTTTTAAAGCCACACAAGATTATTACGATGAAAGTCAGCAAGGAAAGCAAGTTTTAACTGATGTTCAAGACTTAGGTAAGACCTTAAAAAAAATAGCAAGCTCGTATGAGAAAGGAACAGCTGCTGAGAAAGAGGAAATGAAAACAATGTTTTTAAATGGAACAAAATATTTTCTTGATCAAGGTTGGCAAGCGGGGTCTAATGGTGGGACAAGACATCATATTGGTTATAATGTTAGACAAATTACGGAAGCCTTTTTCATTATGCGTCAAGTCCTAGATGATAATGGTTTACTGGCTGAGGTTGGAGCAAGCTTACATTGGATTTTTAACATTGGATCACTTTTAGATAATCCCGAAAATTTTCACGTAAATATTGATTATTTAAATACGCAATCATATTATCATTTAATGCTCATATTTTTGTTTGAGAAACAAGAGATGCAAGCTGCAATGGTACAAGCCTATTCAAATTTTATCAACATCACATTAGCACAACAAAAGGAAGAATGGGGCTTTAAAGTAGATGGTACAGCATGGCATCATAATGGAAGTTACCCTGCTTACGGACTTGGAGCATTTCAAAACGTGCCTAAAGTAATAAAGACTTTATCTGGAACAAAATTCCGTATTGGTTCTGAGGGACATCAAAATTTTAAATATTCTTTTTTGACTTCTAGAGCTTATAGCCAATTGTATAATTGGGGATTTGGTAATGCTGGACGTCATCCTTTAGAAAATAACGGTATCTATTCGTTGAAAAATGAGTTTTTAGAAATGGCTTATGCAGGTAATCCTGAAGGCACATCGGCGATTGATAAAGATGTTGCTGAAGCATACTTAAGACTATGGGGCAAAGAAGACCCTAAAACTACAGCATCATTTGCAGAAAAAGGATTATATCCAGAAATATTATCAGGTTATCGTTCCTTACCTTACGGCGCTACGGCTATTCATAGACGTGACGATTGGGCAGCAATTATTAAAGGATACAGCAAGTACGTGTGGGCTTCAGAAATATATGTGAAAGCTAATAGATACGGTAGATATCCAGCAAACGGTACTATTCAGTTGTTAAATTCTGGAGGTGAAGAGGCAAGTGGATTTGTACAAGAAGGTTGGGATTGGAATAGATATCCCGGTTCTACAGTGATAAATTTACCCTTAAAAGAGTTAGAACCGAAACTACCATTGATTATGTTCCGTTCTAATGAATCCTTCGCTGGTTCGATTGTATTAGGGCAAGATGGAATTTTCGGAATGATTTTAAATGAATCAAAAGGCACAAATGCAGACGGTAATGAGTCAAATCTAGGCTTTCCAGGAAAGCTAACCGCTAAGAAATCAGTGTTTTCTTTTGGTGGAAAAATGATTGCGATAGGAACGGATATTTCTAGTATCGATACGAAGAATCCAACGCAAACCAATATTTTCCAATCCTCCTTGAAAGATACTAAGGCTCCTATAATGACAGCTTCAGAAACTATTACTAAATTTCCCTTTGAAACTGAGCTAAAGAAAAATAAAAAATCATCAAATTGGTTAATTGATCCTTATGGAAATGGATACAATGTACTGTCTAACAATTCAGTACAATTCAAAAAAGCTTACCAACAATCGTATCATAATGAATATTCTATAAATACTGGAATAATTGAAGATCCTGTTAATGGAGCTCGCGAAACTTACGGGGATTTTGCTTCTGCTTGGATTGATCATGGCACTTCACCAAAAAATGCATCATACCAATATGTTATTTATCCGTTTTTGAGCAAACAAAATCAGAATAATTTCGGTAAAATAGCTGCAAACGATAAGTCATTTGAAATTAAAAGAGCAGATGGTATAGCGCATATAGTCTTAAATAAAGAGACAAATACAACAGGTTTTGTAATCTTTGGAGCTAACCAAACTTTAGACAAGGAAATTATAAAAGAAGTTTCTTCTCCTGCTTTATTAATGGTTAATCAGAAAATTAAAAATGAATTGACTATTAGCGCAGTTCAACCTGATTTAAATTTCCCAGAATACAAGCCAGGGAAGTACAGAAATTATAGCCAGCCAGTAGAATTGAAAATAACAATTGTAGGGAAATGGAAAGTATTTCCTGTAGATTTTATTAAAAATATTGACACTTCTGGAGACAATACTATTATCACGTTAATGTGCGTGGATGGTTTGCCAAGAGAGTTTAAACTTAATAGATAGTAAGAATAAATTGTTTGTTAACGATCGCAAATCCCTGTAATACGGGATTTTGCGGTTGTTTAAAATAAATAATAAAAGATTCCATACTATTTTAGACCAGTTGTATCAATACCCTAATATTAGATTTAACTTTATACACCCCACAAAAGGTGGTTACATAATAAAAATATACAAATATGAATACAAACTATCTTTGCAAAATAATGCTCCTTAGTCTTTCTCTTTCTGTTATGTCATGTAAAATAAACATGAAAACAGAAACGGTGAATACTAAATCTAGTAATAAAGAAAGCGTTACAGAAAAAAATGAGGAAAACCCGTATGCAGATGCAAATGAATCAAAAAGATTCCAAAGTAATTTTGACGCCTATTTTAAAAGTAATACCCCTTCAAAAGTAGATTTGCCGTATGAAACTGAAGAAGAATACCAAAAGAGAATGCAGTGGTGGAAAGATGCAAAGTATGGCATGTTTATACATTGGGGTTTATATTCCATTTTAGGAGGAGAATACAATGGAGAAATAACACCTAAAATTGCTGAATGGATTCAAAACACTTTAAAAATACCTGGATCTGAATACAAAAAATTAATGGATCAATTTAATCCAAAAGATTTTGATGCAGATGAGTGGGTTTCTGTTGCTAAAGCTGCAGGAATGAAATACATGATAATCACATCAAAGCACCACGATGGATTTGCATTATTTAATTCTAAAGTATCAGCGTATAACGTAATGAACACTCCTTTTAAACGAGATATCATAAAAGAATTAAAAGCTGCATGCGACAAACAAGGAATTAAATTTGGATTATACTATTCGCATGCAATCGACTGGGATAACTCTCAAGCTTATATAGGTGAAGGAGCTTTAAGAGACCGCATGAATTTAGTAGATTTCGATTCAAAAAAGATGGATCGTGCTAAATATCTAAAAGAGAAATCATTTCCACAGCTTCGCGAGATACTAACAAATTATGGTACTATTGATATCATTTGGTTTGATATGGGTAAAGGTTTAGATAACGAAGAAATTCGTGAGTTCGTCAAAATTACCAAAGAATTACAACCCAATATTATTATTAGTTCAAGAATTGGAGATGAAGCAGCTCCTGTAGCAATGAACAAAGACTTATATTTTGACTTTTTCACACCTTCAGATAATTACTTTACAGGAGATCAAATGCCAATACCTTTTGAGATGGCTGGAACTACAAATACATCTTGGGGTTATAGAAAAGACGATCACGAATGGAGAAAACCTAATTTTATTTTAAATTCGTTAATTGCTTCGGCAAGTAGAAATGGAAATTATTTATTAAATGTGGGCCCTATGGCAAGCGGATTGATGCCAGCTGAGCCTGTTAAAAATTTAAAGATTGCAGGATCTTGGTTAAAAGAAAACGGAGAGTCTGTTTATAATACTACGCCCTCCCCTTTTCCATGGAATTATAATTGGGGTTATGTAACACAGAAACCAAATAAAATTTACTTAAATGTTTTTAATTGGCCAAAAAACAACACTATTGAACTAAACGGAATTATCAGTTCTATTGATAAAATACACGTATTAGGCAACTCAAAAAATATTAAATTTAAACAAGATGGACGTTTTCTAACATTAGATTTAGCTGGTGTTTCGAAGAAAGAGTTTGCGACTCCAATAGTAGTTGAATATAAAGATGCTGAATTGAAGATCGATCGAAATCTTTCACAAAACAAAGAAAATAACATCAGCTTAGATAGAATTACAAGCAGCTATATGAAAGATGAAGCGATATCGTCATGGCAGTTTAAAGTTCATACTCCTGGTAAATTCAAAATTAGAATTGTTTCTAATGAAAAAGGAAATCACTCTAAGCCAGTATGGACAGGTTCAGAGCAAACAGGTAGTATTCAAGTAGCAGGTAAAATCATACCCGTATCTCTAAAGAGAGATACTGAAATGATAAACCCTACATTATTTTTCTACAAAGAAATTGGCAGCAATGCAGGTGAAATCGAGTTATTAAAAGCTGGCACTTACACATTACAATTAAAAGGTTTTAAAATAGGTGCTGACAAATGGACTGAAGGATTAGGACTGGAAAAAATTGAATTAATAAAAATTTAAATTTTTTCATAATTTTATTAGCATTCGAAACTTAATAAAATAGTAATTATAAAGTAATACATATCAACAAATGAAAAAAACAATAACAATAACCGAGGTCTTAACTAAAGATGTTCGTTTCCCAACAAGTGATTCTCTAGATGGTTCTGACGCTATGAATCCAGATCCAGATTATTCTGCCGCATACGTAATTTTAAAAACAGACGATCCGGAATTTGAAGGTCATGGTCTAACTTTTACAATAGGTAGAGGAAATGAACTATGTGTAGCTGCAATCGAATCGCTTTCACATTTGATAGTTGGTAAAACATTAGAATCTTTCACTCAAAACATGGGAGATTTTTGGAAGATGATTACCGGTGATAGCCAACTTCGCTGGTTAGGTCCAGAAAAAGGAGTAATACACTTGGCAACAGGAGCGGTCGTAAATGCAGTTTGGGATTTATATGCCAAAGTCGAAGGAAAACCATTATGGAAATTAATAGCTGATATGTCACCTGAGGAATTTGTAAGATGTGTTGATTTTACTTATATCACAGACGCTATTACTCCTGCTGAAGCTTTAGAAATTTTAACAAATAATCAAGCAACTAAGCAAGATCGTATTAACGACCTACTAGAAAATGGATATCCTGCGTACACTACTTCTGCAGGATGGTTAGGGTATAGCGATGACAAAATGCGTAGATTATGTCAAGAAGCAAAAGCAGAAGGTTTCAAACATATGAAAATAAAAGTAGGTTCAGACCTACAAGATGATATGCGTCGTGCTCAAATTATTCGCGAAGAAATTGGTGATGATCTACAATTAATGATGGACGCTAATCAAAAGTGGGATGTCGATGAAGCAATTGAAAATATGGCTTCGTTGAAGAAATTTAATCCCTATTGGATTGAGGAACCTACTAGTCCAGATGATATTTTAGGTCATGCAAAAATCGCTAGAGCGGTTGCACCTATTAAAGTTGCAACTGGTGAGCACTGTCAAAACAGAGTAATGTTTAAACAATTAATTATGGCAGATGCATTGCAGATTTGCCAAATTGATAGCTGCCGTGTTGGTGGTGTAAACGAAATTTTTGCCATCTTATTAATGGCTGCGAAATATAAAGTTCCTGTTTGTCCTCATGCTGGAGGTGTAGGACTTTGCGAATATGTTCAGCATTTATCAATGATTGATTATATCTGCGTGAGCGGAACAAAAGAAGATAGAATAATTGAATATGTAGATCACTTGCATGAACATTTCTTCGAACCAGTTGTAATAAAAAATGGTGCTTACATGCCGCCAAAACAACCGGGATATAGCATTACAATGAAACCAGAATCATTAGCAGCATACACTTTCCCTACAGGAGAAATTTGGACTAAAAAATTAAAAAAAGCATAATATGGTATTCAGTTTAAAAGGAAAGACAGCAATAGTTACCGGCGGAGGAAGTGGAATAGGAAAAGCTATTTCAACGACATTTGCTAGACAAGGTGCACACGTTTGTATTTTAGATTTTAGTACAGATAATGGAAATAACACAGTTTCAGAAATTGAAAAAGAAGGTGGATCAGCTAGCTTTTATCAGTGTGATGTTTCTAATCAAGAACAAATGGAAACTATTTTTGACGAAATCGCTAAAAATAACACCATCAATATCCTAATTAATAATGCTGGAATTGCACACGTAGGAAATATTGAAAACACTAATTCAGAGGATTTAGATCGATTATTCAATGTAAATATTAAAGGTGTTTACAACGGAATGAAAGCGGCAATCTCACACTTTAAAAAACATAAAAGCGGAGTAATTGTAAATATGGCATCTATCGCAGCATCGGTTGGTATATCTGATCGATTTGCTTATTCGATGACTAAAGGTGCGGTTTTAACAATGACTTATTCTGTAGCTAAGGATTATGTAAACGAAGGCATTCGTTGCAACTGTATCTCTCCAGCGCGTGTTCATACTCCTTTTGTTGACGGATTTATCCAGAACAATTATCCTGATAATCAAGCTGAAATGTTCGAAAAACTTTCAAAAACACAGCCAATAGGTCGTATGGGAAAACCAGAAGAAATTGCAAATCTTGCACTGTACTTATGTAGTGATGAAGCATCCTTCATTACAGGTTCAAATTTTCCCATTGATGGTGGATTTGTAACTTTAAATAATTAGAAAAATTAAAAAATAAACAGATGAAATTAATACGATTCGGAACAGAAGGGAACGAAAAAATAGGAATTCAACTAGAAAATAAAAGAATAGACGTAAGTGCATTTGGAGAAGATTACGATGAAAAATTCTTTGAAACTAATGGCTTAGAGCGCTTAAAGGAGTGGCTTAACGTTAACGAAGCTACTTGCACAACGGTTGATGATTCGGTACGTTTAGGTTCACCAATTGGTAGACCATCAAAGTTAGTATGTGTGGGTCTGAATTACGCTAAACATGCAGAAGAAACGGGTGCAAAAGTGCCAACAGAGCCTGTTTTATTTTTCAAATCAACAACGGCGATTGTTGGTCCTAATGACAATGTGATGATTCCTAAAAACAGTTTAAAAACTGATTGGGAAGTTGAATTAGCAGTTGTTATTGGTAAAAAAGCATCTTATGTATCTTTAGAAGATGCTGACGATTATATTGCTGGATATTTATTGCATAATGATGTCTCTGAGCGCGCTTTTCAAATTGAAAAAGAAGGTCAATGGTGTAAAGGGAAAGGCTGCGATACGTTTGCTCCTCTTGGACCATTCTTAGCAACAAAAGATGAAATTAATGATCCTAATAATTTAGAATTGTGGTTAGAAGTTAATGGCAAACGCTTACAACACTCTTCTACATCTGACTTTATATTTAACGTTCAGGAGGTTGTGTCTTATATTAGTCAATTTATGACATTATTACCTGGAGATGTAATTTCAACTGGTACTCCGTTTGGCGTTGGTTTAGGGTTTAAACCGCCAATGTACTTAAAAGCAGGAGATGTAATGAGACTAGGAATTGAAGGTTTAGGAGTTTCTGAACAGAACGTCGTAGCATACAAGTAAATGAGAATAGACTCACACCAACATTTTTGGCATTTTGACCCCGTTCGAGATTCGTGGATCAATGAAGACATGAGTGTTTTACAACGTGATTTCTTACCTAAGGATTTAAAGCCACTTTTGAAGGAAAATAATTTTGAATTCTGCATTGCGGTTCAAGCCGATTCTTCTGAAAAAGAAACAGAATTTTTACTAAATTTAGCTGAAAGAAATAGTTTTATAAAAGGTGTTGTGGGTTGGTTGGATTTATGTTCAGATACTATCGAAGCTCGTTTAGAATATTTTTCAAAATTTGAGAAACTAAAAGGCCTGAGACATATCGTTCAATCTGAGGAAAAGGGTTTTATGTTAAGAGCAGATTTTCAGCGCGGCATTTCGGCATTGGAAAAATATAAATTGACGTACGATATTTTAATTTATCCCAATCAATTAGAAGAAGCAATTTTGTTAGTTGAAAAATTTCCTAATCAACAATTCATACTTGATCATTGCGCTAAACCGTACATAAAAGATGGAAAAATAAAAGTCTGGAAAAGTTTGATTGAGGAATTATCGGCTATTGATAATGTGGCCTGTAAAGTATCTGGTTTAACAACAGAAGCTGATTGGACCACTTGGCAAAAACAGCAATTTGAGCCGTATTTCGAAGCGATTTTTGACTGCTTTGGACCGGAGAGAACAATTTTTGGTAGTGACTGGCCAGTAAGCTTGCTTGCAGGGAATTACTCCACAACGTTGAGTTTAGTTGAAAATTACATTCAAAAGTTTACTAAAAGTAAACAACAACAAATTATGGGACTTAATGCGAAAAATTTGTACGATATAAAAGATTAAAACTATGGATTTAAAGCTAAAAGATAAAGTTATAATAGTTACTGGCGGATCAAAAGGTATTGGCTTTGGTATTTGCAAAGTACTATCTCAAGAAGGCGCTATTCCTGTAATTGTAGGAAGAAATGAAACAGATGCACTTCACGCTGCTACTGAAATAAAAGCAGAAGGTGGTGAAGCGTTTTACGTTGTTGGTGAATTGAATGATAAAGCCGAGTGTAAAAATGCTATTGACAGTATCGTTAAGCAATTTGGAAGAATTGATGGCTTGGTAAACAACGCAGGAGTAAATGACGGTGTTGGACTAGAAAACGGAAATTATGACGATTTTATGCTTTCTATTCAGCGCAATGTAGCACACTACTACGCAATGGCACATCACGCATTACCAGAACTTAAGAAAAGTAAAGGATCAATTGTAAATATTGGTTCAAAAACTTCAGTTACTGGCCAAGGAGGAACTTCTGGATACGCTGCTGCAAATGGTGCGAGAAATGCTTTGACAAGAGAATGGGCTGTTGAATTATTGCCTTACGAAATAAGAGTAAACGCTGTTATAGTCGCTGAATGTTTTACTCCATTGTATAAAAAATGGTTACAAACGTTTGAAAATCCTGAAGAAAAATTAGATGGTATTACGAAGCATATTCCGTTAGGACATCGCATGACTACTGATACTGAAATTGCAAATACTGTTGCTTTTTTACTTTCAGAAACCTCCAGTCACACCACTGGACAATTATTGTTTGTTGATGGTGGTTATACTCACTTAGATCGTGCAATCCAATGATAGAAAAAATTATAAAACAGCCTATAGTTGCCAGAAATGTTTTGGTTCCTTTTATACTAATTACCTCTTTGTTTGCGCTATGGGGAATAGCCAATGATTTGACGAATCCTATGGTATCTGCATTTAAAAAAGTGATGCCTGAACTTTCTAATATGGAAGCTTCATTGGTGCAATTTGCATTTTATTTTGGATACTTTTTTATGGCATTACCCGCTGCCCTATTCATTAGAAAATACAATTATAAATCAGGAATAATAGTAGGCTTGTCTTTATACGCTATTGGAGCTTTTTTGTTTTATCCCGCCGCAGAATATGAGACTTTTACCTATTTTTTAATTTCACTTTGGGTAATGACATGTGGTTTGGCATTTTTAGAGACAACATCAAACCCGCTAATTTTAGCATTAGGAACTAAAGAGACTGCAACTCAAAGATTAAACCTCGCACAAGCATTTAATCCGCTAGGTTCTTTAACAGGAATGATTATCGCACAAGTATTTATTATTGATGCTTTGCGATCAAATGCTTTCACAAAGGAAACCTACCAAGCCTTAACAAGTGCAGAAATTGCTGCAGTTCGTGAAAATGATTTGAGCGTAATCAGTATTCCTTACATTGCATTAGGCGTTTTAGTATTGATTATTATGGCAGCAGTTGCTTTAATAAAATTTCCTAAAATGGAAGAGCAATCTAAAATTTCTTTAGCTGAAACATTTAAAAAATTATCAAAAAATAGTGCCTATTTAAAAGGTGTTTTCGCTCAAATATTCTACGTTGGCGCACAAATTATGTGTTGGACATTTATATTTCAGTATGTAGATAATTTAAATGCTACGTTGCCAGTTACTGAACATTTGACAGCTACGTGGTATAATGTAGCAGCAATGATATTATTTTTATCTGGTAGATGGTTAGGTACTTTTTTAATGAAAAATTCTAATCCTTCTAAATTGTTATTCCTTTTTGGTATCGGTGGTGTTATAACAACCATGATTACGGTATTCGTTGGTGGTCATTTTGGTTTATACTCACTAGTTGCTACTTCATTTTTTATGAGCATTATGTTCCCCACTATTTACGGAATCTCATTAACGAATATGGGTGACGAAGCTAAAATTGGTTCTGCAGGATTAGTAATGGCTATTGTTGGTGGTGCTTTACTACCAGTATTGCAAGGTTATATTTTAGATATTGGTGGACCGGGATTTGATGATTCAAAGATTTTTGGATACATCCCAGAAGTTAATTTTTCGTTTATTCTTCCTATGATTTGCTTAGCAGTTGTGGCATTTTTTGGATTTAAAACTATGAATAATGATAACAGATAGACATTGTTTTGCACTTGACTTAATTGATGATGCAAATTTAATTGAAGAATATAAAAAATACCATGAGTCAGTATGGCCTGAAATTGTCGAAAGTATAAAAGATGCTGGCATTCAAGACCTACAGATTTATCTTGTGGCAAATCGGCTTTTTATGATTATGGATGTTTCAGAAAATTTTTCTTTTGAACAGAAGTCACAATCTGACGCCGCAAATCCAAAAGTACAAGAATGGGAGCACTTAATGTGGAACTATCAGCAAGCACTTCCGCAGGCAAAAAAAGGAGAAAAATGGATGCTAATGGAGAAAATATATCATTTAAAAAAGTAATAGACCAAGATGGAAATTAAAATAAACCCAAAATATCCTTCCGTAACCGACTTAAGAAAAAGAGCAATGGTCAAAATGCCAAAATTTGCTTTTGAGTATTTAGATGGCGGATGCAATGAAGACATAAATTTAGATAAAAATCGTTCTGATCTTCAGAAAATAGAATTAATACCACAGTATTTATCAAAATTTGATAAATCTGATATGCGAACAGAATTATTTGGAAAAACCTATGATGCACCTTTTGGAATATCACCAGTGGGTTTGCAGGGATTAATGTGGCCTAATGCACCAGAAATTTTAGCAAAGGCAGCTTTTGATCACAATGTACCTTTTATTCTTAGTACTGTTACAACATCAAGTATTGAAAGAGTTGCAGAGATAACAGAGGGAAAATCGTGGTTTCAATTGTATCACCCAACAGATGAAAAAGTAAAAGTAGATCTATTGAATAGAGCAGCTCACGCTGGAACAGATGTACTTGTAATTTTAGCGGACGTTCCTACTTTTGGCTATAGGCCAAGAGATGTGCGTAATGGATTAGCGATGCCTCCAAGTATGAGCGTAAAAAATATCTTGGAAGTTTTTACAAAACCGGATTGGGCAATTCAAACATTGATTCATGGCCAACCTGCTTTTAGAACAATGGAAGCGTATATGCCGAAGGGACTTAATTTAAAAAAATTAGGTGAATTTATGGATACTACTTTTTCTGGTCGCTTAAACGAAGATAGAATCGCCGCTATTAGAGATCAATGGAAAGGTAAATTGGTTATCAAAGGTGTAGTAAGTGAAATTGATACACAAAAAGCTATTGATTTAGGAATTGATGGTATAATTGTTTCTAACCATGGCGGAAGACAATTAGACGCTGGGCAGTCCTCTATCGTACCTATGACTCTTCTTGCTCAAAAATATAAGGACCAAATAAAAATCATGGTAGACTCAGGATTACGCGGTGGACCAGATATTGCGAGAGCAATGGCGAGCGGAGCTGATTTTACATTTATGGGTAGGAGCTTTATGTACGGCGTAGGAGCTTTAGGTAAAGAAGGCGGAAATCATACTATATCATTAATGAAACGAGAATTCCAGCAAGTTATGGAACAAGTTTGTTGTGAAAAAGTACAAGATTTGCATAAGTTCATTGCAAAATAAATCAAAGATCTTTCCGGTAAAATGCTAAATGTAATTCAAACAAATAGAATTGTTGATTTGAATATTTAGTGAATTTTTAAAAATTTTAATTAAATATTTTACGCATTAGCGTTAACTGATTTTCTAATCTTTAATTTTAAAAAACACGTCAATATAGTAAGATGAAAATTTTAAAAATAATTGTTTTAGCTTTTTGCACATTTTCGTTGTTTGCTTGCAAGCCTTTAAAGAGAAAAACTTTTGATGATAGTTATTTAACTAGTGCAAATTGGATTATCGAGCAGCAACAAGGTGGAAAAGTAGAATTCAAAAATAAAATTATAGAAATTATAGACGCCAAAGGTTGTACCATTTGGTTTAAACATATATTAACTGGTCCTATACAAATTGAGTATGATGTAACGGTCATTGGCAATAAAGGTCCTTATGATAGAGTATCTGATTTAAATTGCTTCTGGATGGCGAGTGATCCTAAAAATCCAAATGACTTTTTTAAAGATTCGAAAAACAGAAAAGGTTTTTTTCCAAATTATCACGAGTTAAAGCAATATTATGTTGGCTATGGTGGCCACGACAACTCTAAATCCAGATTTAGAAGGTATGACGAAAATAAAGAGCGACCATTATTAGCAGAGCACGATTTAAGTGATAAAAAATTTATGATCGTCCCAAATAAGAAAATTCATGTCACGCTAATTGCTAATAAAAATAAGATTCAATATCTACGCGATGGAGAAGTAATTTTTAACTTAAACGATGAAATGCCATACACAAAGGGCTATTTCGGAATTCGAACAGTGGAAAACCACATGATAGTTGAGAATTTAAAGATTAGTACCATCAAATAATCTTCTATATCTTGTCATAGATAAATTAAATGTATTTCTGTATTTAATAATTGTAATGCACAAACGCTATCAAATTTTTAGTATTTGAGACATCAAACTTGACAAATAATAAAACGAATAGAAATTTTGCCGAAAGCGTTATATAATTCAAGCTAAAGGAAAATTTACAAAGTTCGAAAACGAATAAAAATTATATTAAAATAATTACGACTTACTATTTCTTGTTTTTTAAAACACACATTACATTATGAAAAAAATATTTCTTTATGGACTTTTAGCGCTTTCGATTCCAGCATTTGCTCAAACACCTGAGAAAAATCCAATCATACAAAAACCGAATGTAATATTTATTTATGCAGATGATCTTGGCTACGGCGATTTAAGCTCTTATGGTGCAACAAAAATTGCAACACCACATCTTGATAAATTAGCGAGTCAAGGAGTACGTTTTACTAACGCGCACTCTACTTCGGCTACTTGCACTCCATCTCGTTATGCGCTTTTGACAGGAGAATATCCATGGCGACAATCAGGCACTGGAATTTTACCAGGAGATGCAGCTCTGATTATTCCAACAGATAAAATGAGTTTACCAAAATTATTCAAACAAGCAGGTTATAAAACCGCGATCGTGGGTAAATGGCATTTAGGTCTGGGAGATCAAATCGCAAAAAATTGGAATGCTGAAATAAAACCAGGTCCTAATGAAGTTGGATTTGATTACTCTTTTATATTTCCAGCTACCGCTGATCGTGTACCTACAGTTTTTATGGAAAACCATAGTGTTGTTGCTTTAGATTTAAGCGATCCCATTCAGGTTGACTACAACAACAAGGTAGGAAATGATCCAACAGGGAAAGAGCATCCAGAATTATTAAAATTAAAATCTTCACCAGGCCAAGGTCATGAAAATACTATAGTAAACGGAATTGGGAGAATTGGCTATATGAGCGGAGGACATAAAGCAAGATGGGTTGATGAGGAAGTCTCAACTACATTTTTGGCTAAAGCCAAAAGTTACATCGAAGAAAATCGCGAGAACCCCTTCTTTTTGTATTTTACCCTTACAGAACCTCATGTACCTCGCATGCCAGCAACAATGTTTAAAGGTAAAAGTGGTTTAGGTTTACGAGGTGATGCTATACTTCAACTCGACTGGACCGTAGGTGAAATTATGAAGCAACTAGAATATTCTGGTATTGCAGATAATACAATGGTGATTTTTTCAAGCGATAATGGCCCAGTACTAGATGATGGATATCAAGATGAAGCAGTGACACAATTAAATGGACATACGCCAAACGGAGTATTACGCGGTGGAAAATACAGTGTTTTAGAAGCAGGAACGAGAATACCTTTTATATTGACTTGGCCTAAAATTGTTCAACCAAGAATTTCATCAGCGATGATAAGTCAAATGGATTTATTAGCTTCTTTTTCTAGTTTATTAAATCAATCCATTCCTATAGGAGAAGCGCCTGATAGCGAGAATACCTTAGATGCGTTCCTTGGAAAATCAGATAAAGGAAGAAGCGTACTAATTGAGCAAGGTGGTAATGTTCTGGGATTAGGTGGAACATTAGCTATCATAAAAGAAAACTGGAAATTCATACCTGCAAACGACGGTATTCCGTATGATAAATTAATTGACATTGAAACTGGTAATTCATCTGTTCCTCAACTTTACAATTTAAGTACAGATTTAAGTGAAAATAATAATCTTGCTAAAAAATATCCAAAGAAAGTTAAGGAGTTAGCGGCACTGCTTAAAAAAGAAACTAGCAGATAACATATTAGAAACCAAACTTAATATACTAAACTCTTCAAATCAATTTTAAATAATTGTTTGAAGAGTTTTTTTTTTATTTATATTTTAAATTTTGGATTTTCACTTTAGATTAGATTTTTAAAATTATAGTATTCACACTTAGTTTTCACGTAGATTCCAACAATTACTATTTGAATTTCAAGAACACACGAACGATTCGAACTTTAAATTAAAAATGCAATAGTTCTAAATCTTTAAGACCATTAAATTCCTTCTATTAATTTTAAATACATACTAACATAACTATAAATATTAGAGTGTACTTTAATGTACGCTAATAGTTTTTTAAATACAATTTGAAACAATTACGATCCTGTCAATAATATGTTTTTTCACCATTTAAACACACAGAATTACCACTAACAATATCAAATATTCAGAGATATTTTAATTTCTTAATAAAATCATAATATTTTTTGATTTAGTGAGCTGAATAAAAAATGAAAAGGATATTATTTTTATGCTATTTTTTCAGAAAAAATTGATGATTATGAAAAGTAATGCCAGAACTACAAAAACAGTACTATTGAATAATAAAAACAATATGTGTAATTTATAACTATATTCATAATCAATAATACTCAAAATTGTCAGAAAAAAAAGAGTATTCATATAAATATCAGACTAATTACCAATTTTTATAATTTTAATTTGGTGTTCTGAAAACGTTTTCATAACATTGTGTATTATTAAGCCAAAACCAATTTGAGATGTTTATGAAAAAAAATTCAAAATTGAAAAGTCAATCTACCATAAGTGTTTTTAAATGCTTTATTATTGGCGTTCTTCTATCACTCGCTCCAGCTTACGCTCAGGCGCAGAGTAAAACGATTTCGGGTGTAGTTACCGATGATCAAAGAGAAACACTTCCAGGAGTTACAGTTTCTATTAAAGGGTCAAAAACTGCTACACAAACTGATGGTAAAGGTGAGTTTAGAATTAGTGCTACAGCAAAAGACCAATTGGTTTTTTCGTATGTTGGTTTTGAAACCACTTCAATGACTGTTGGAACTAAATCAGTTATAAACGTAAGCCTAAATTCACAAATGAGTGACCTTGATGAGGTCGTTGTTATTGGATACGGAACTTCAAAAAGAAAAGATTTAACAGGTGCAGTTGCTACTGTATCGGTAGCTGATCTTAACAAAGCTCCTGTTCGTTCATTTGACGAAGCTTTAGCGGGACGTGTTGCAGGAGTTCAAGTTACATCATCAGATGGTAGGCCAGGTTCTGGTGTAAACATCGTTATTAGAGGAAATAACTCAGTTACTCAATCTAGTAGTCCTTTGTATGTTGTTGATGGATTCTTACTTGAAGATCAAAACAACAATACTATTAACCCTGCAGATATTGCTTCTATCGATATCTTAAAGGATGCGTCAGCTACAGCAATCTATGGTGCAAGGGGAGCAAATGGTGTAATCGTGATTACTACTAAAAAAGGTAAAGAAGGTAAACCAGTTTTTTCTTTCTCTAGCTCTACAGGTGTTCAAGAAAACATTAATCCTATTGCTTTAATGAATCCTTATGAATTTGTAAAATATCAATTAGAACTTACGCCTGGTGCTACTGGAACACCACGTACTCCAACTGAAATTTATCTTGCTGATGGAAAAACATTAGATTACTACAAAACTGAAAAAGGAATTGATTGGCAAGACAAGACACAACGTGTTGCTGTGGTTACAAACAACAATCTTTCTGTATCTGGAGGAACTAAAAAATTGAAATATGTTTTTTCTGGTTCGACAATCGACCAAGACGGAATTTTATTAAATTCTAATTACAAAAGATATCAAGGTAGAACTGTACTTGATTACAAGATTACTGAAAAATTAAAAGTAGGAGTTAATGCAAATTACAGCTACTTGAGACAATCTGGTTTAAATCCAGTAGTTTCTGAGTCTGGTAGTTCAACATCAAATGTGATGGTAGCAGTTTGGGGAGCTAGACCAGTTCTTACAGATCCTTCTCAAGAAGATTCATTTATAGATCCGGATATTGATCCACTAAATGATTATAGAGTTAACCCTGTAATAAACCTTCAAAACACATATCGTGTAAATAACACTAAAAACTTTAGTGCAAATTCATACGTTGAATATTTGATTACAAAAGACTTAAAATTGAGAACTACTTTTGGTATTACTGAAAATCGTGCTACTCAAAACAGTTTTGATAATTCACAAACTCAATACGGTAATCCAGCTGGTTCAAACGGTGGACCAAGAGGAAGCATCAACAACATTAGTTCAAGCAACTGGTTGAATGAAAATACATTAACATGGAATAAAAAAATATCTAAAAAAGCTAAGATTGATGTTTTAGGTGGATTTACTGCTCAAAAATTTGATATTTGGACAGATGGTGTTGCCGCTTCAAGATTACCTAATGAAGAATTAGGATTGGGTGGATTAAGCCAAGGTGTTCAACAAAGGGTAGATTCAACAGCTTCAGTTTGGACTATGTCTTCATTCTTAGGAAGAGTTAATTATAATTACGATTCAAGATATCAATTAACTGCTTCATTTAGAGCAGATGGATCTTCGAAATTTCCTTCTAAAAATCACTGGGGATATTTTCCTTCAGGAGCAGCTGCATGGACTTTCAAAAATGAAAAATTCCTAAAAAAGAGCACAGTTTTATCAGAAGGTAAATTGCGTGTTAGTTATGGTGTAACAGGAAATAACAGAGTGGGAAATTTTGATTATCTAACAAGATACTTCAATCCAATTGGTTCTAGCTATGTTTTTAATAACGCTTACGTAGCAGGAGTTGTTGCTACTAATCTTGGTAACTCTGAATTAAAATGGGAATCTACTGAGCAGGTAGATGCTGGACTAGATATTGGTTTTTTCAAACAACGTATTACTTTTTCAGCAGATGTATATAAAAAGTTGACTAAAGATTTATTGCTACAAACACAACTAGCTCCTTCTTCTGGATTTGGTACAGCAACAAAAAATGTTGGAAGTGTAGAAAACAAAGGTTTGGAATTAAGCCTTACGACAAAAAATATCCAAACAAAAGATTTCTCTTGGACATCTAGCGCTAACATTTCTTTTAACAAAAATAAAGTTGTTGCATTAGGTGACGATGGAAGTGCAATTCAAAGATCTATTCCTTGGGATCAGAGCTGGAGAAATACAACTGCTTATATTACAAGAGTGGGAGATCCATTAGGTTTAATGTACGGTTACGAATCATTAGGAACGTACAAGTATGAAGATTTTAATTTAAACACTACAACAAATGTTTACACTTTAAAACCAGATGTTGCCGCTAATGGAAATGCTAGAGGAGCAATCCAACCGGGAGATGCTAAATACAAAGATCAAAATGGCGATTTAGCTATTACTACAAGTGATTACACAATTATAGGTAGAGGACAGCCAATTCACACAGGTGGATTTAGCAACAACTTCACTTACAAAGGTTTTGATTTAAATGTATTTTTACAGTGGTCTTATGGTAATGATATCTTGAATGCTAACAAACTTATTTTTGAAGGTAACTCAAGAAATCAAGGATACTTAAATCAGTATGCAAGCTATAATGACCGCTGGTCTGCTGACAATCCAACTTCAGATATTCCACGTGCAAGAGGATATACTGGTGCAATTGGAGGTTATTCATCTGCAATTGTTGAAGACGGTTCATTCTTACGTTTAAAAACGGTATCTCTAGGGTACAACTTTGAGTCAGAATTTACTAAAAGACTTCGTCTTAAATCAATGAGATTTTATGTTTCAGGACAAAACTTAATTACTTGGACTAAATATTCAGGATCAGATCCAGAGGTAAATAGCTATAATTCTGCACTAACATCAGGATTTGATTTCTCATCTTACCCACGTGCACGTACAATTGTTTTTGGAACAAACATTTCATTTTAATAACATTAAATCATTTACAAATGAAAAAAATATATATAACACTAGCATTAGTAGCCGTACTGTCGAGCTCTTGTGAAGATTTTTTAAATACGAAGCCAATTGATAAAATTGCTCAATCTCAGTACTTTACAAATGAAGAAGGATTAACTCAAGGTTTAGCTGGTGTTTACGATCCACTAGGATCAGCATCACTTTATGGAGAGTCATTGTACACAAAGTTAGAAGCATGTACTGATGAAGGTTTCTATGCAAGAAGTGGTCAAAAAACAGAACCAATGGTTTACGTTTTTAACCCAACAGATCCTACTATTTCTAACATGTGGAACACGCTTTATGACGGACTTAATAGAGCAAATGATTTAATTGCAAACATCAATCTTCCAGCGATGGATGAAGGAAAACGTCAAGTTATCCTAGGAGAAGCATTATTTCTAAGAGGATATTATCATTTTATGCTTGTTAAAGGTTTTGGTGCTGTACCAATGAAAACATCTCCAACAACAACTCCTAATGGAACACAACAGCCAGCAACACCAGTAGCTGAGATTTATGCTCAAATATTGAAAGATATGACTGAAGCAGAAGCTAAAGTAGGTACTTCTAGTGCATACGGGTATTCTAGTCGTGTTTCTAAAACAGTAGTTCAAGGAATTCTATCAAGAGTATGTTTGACTATGGCAGGCTTTCCTTTAAATGACACTGCAAAGTATAAAGATGCTTTAGCATGGTCTAAAAAGGTTATGGATTCAGGAGAACATGCTTTGAATGTTACTGCTAACCCAGACCCAAAATACAACACTTTCAATCCTTCTAATGGTGGAAGTACCGCAAATAACGCGTATCGCCAGATATTTATCAATCATGTACAAGATATTTACGATGTAAAAGAATCTATGTGGGAGATTGATTTTAAAGGAAATCGTGGTGATGGATATTTTGAAACTGGTCGTTTAGGAAACACTAACGGTATTACTTTTACAGGAGCTGCACTTTTCAACCAAATTGGTTACAGTTATGGTTTCATCAGAGGAACTGGAAGATTGTTTAACAAATATGGTGATGGAGATTTAAGACGCGACTGGGTACTTACTACCTATACGTTTAATAATACAACTGGAGCTAAAAATCCTATAAATAAATTAGCTGGAGCAAGAGCTTCTGAATTTCCTTACGGTAGAGACTGTGGTAAATGGAGAAGAGAATATGAAGCGCTTTTGCCGAAGGAAAAAAATCATAATCCAAACAATTTTCCTGTGTTAAGATATGCTGATGTTTTATTAATGATGGCTGAATCTGAAAACCAAGTAAACGGACCAACGGTTGCAGCTTACAATGCTGTAAACCAAGTAAGACGTAGAGGATATGGACTTGCTATCAATACAGTAAGTGCAGTAGCTGATTTACCAGCTGGATTATCTAAAGGTGCTTTTCAAACTGCAATTGAAGATGAACGTATGCGTGAACTATGTTTTGAGGGAACTCGTAAATCAGATTTGATTCGTTGGGGTAAATTTGTACAAACAATGAATTCAGTGGGTGCAGAAATGTCAACTGCTCCAACACTTGCAAACCAACAATACGCTGGTTTTGGTGGACTTAATGTTGAAGCAAAACATTTATTGTATCCTATACCTTCAAGAGAAATCGCTTCTAATAAAGAAATTACTCAGAATCCAGGTTGGTAATAAAAAGTGACTAATTAGTCAATTATAATAAGTTATCTAATTGAGCGCAATCTAAATTTTGTTTTTTAAATCAACAGAATATAGATTGTGCTCAATTTTTAAAAAGCATTTATTTTTAAAACATTCATTTTTATCACGCTTTACTCTCATAAAGCATTTTATAAAATGTTAATCACTCTTACAAGAAGTCAACTAAAATTCTAATCATTATGAAAATCATTAAATTCCTACTCATTGCAATTGTTCTAAATAGCTGCGGTGCATCAAAAGATAATGACAAACAAGAAATGAAGGCGCTTATCGATGAAAATTTTGCGTTTGCTGAAAAGCAGTATCAATATTTAATCAAAAATACTCCGAAGGATTCTTTACCTAAAACTTTCAAAGACAATAAAAATATTAATAGTGATGCGTACTGGTGGTGTAGCGGTTTCTATCCGGGAACACTACTTTACATTTACGAGTACACAAAAAACCCTACATTATTAGCAGCAGCAAATCAGAAATTAACTGTTTTAGAGCCTGTTAAATATTTCACTGAAAATCACGATTTAGGTTTTATGATGTATTGTAGTTTTGGTAACGCATACCGTTTAGAAAATAAAAAAGAGTATAAGGATGTAATACTACAATCTGCTAAATCATTAGCTACAAGATACCGTCCAGATGCCAAGGTGATACAATCTTGGGAAATTTCAGAAGGTGCTTTACGCCAAAAAGGATTTGTAGGACCGGTGATTATCGATAACATGATGAATTTAGAAATGCTAGAATGGGCAAGCCAAAATAGCACTGATAAAAGTTTTGCTGATATTGCAAGAACGCACTCTAATACTACAATCAAAAATCACTTTAGACCTGATTACAGCAGTTATCACGTTTTAGATTACGATCTAACGAACGGAGAAGTTAGAAAAAAAGTTACAGCACAAGGTTTCTCTGACGAAAGTGCTTGGAGCCGCGGTCAAGGTTGGGCATTATATGGTTACACAATGATGTATCGCTTTACAAAAGATCCTGCTTACTTAAAGCAAGCTAAAGGTATCGCTGAATTTATTTTAAATCATCCAAATTTACCTGCTGATAAAATTCCATACTGGGATTTTGATGCTCCAGAAATACCTAATGCTTTAAGAGATGTTTCTGCTGGTTCAGTATTTGCTTCTTCATTATTAGAATTAGGTCAATACACAACTGGAAAGGAAAAGGAAAAATATGTTTCAGCTGCTAAAACAATGTTAGTTGCATTGTCAAGTGACAAATACAGAGCTAAATTAGGTACTAACGGAGGATATCTTTTAATGCATAGTGTTGGATCAATCCCTCATAATAATGAAATCGACGTACCACTAACGTATGCTGACTATTATTTTGCTGAAGCATTATTGAGATACAAACAGTGGTACTTATAAACGCTTAAGTATTTAGGAGAGTTAATACTTTAATTTTAAAATTTCCAATTACTATTTTTATTAAATAAATAATGAAAAGATTTCATCTTATTATAATTTTTTCTTTCGTAACTCTAAGTCTAGTTGCCCAAAAAAAGATTGAAAAACCATCAAATTCGTTAGAATGGTGGAGCGATTCAAAATTTGGAATGTTTCTGCATTGGGGTTTATACTCGCAGGCGGCGGGAGATTGGAACGGACATAGATACAAAGGGAATGAGCATTTTATGATTTATGAGAAACTTTCGATAAAAGAATATAGCACTCTAGCTAGTGACTTTAATCCAACGCTATTTAATGCTGAACAATGGGTTGCTATGGCAAAAGACGCCGGTATGAAGTACATGGTACTAACTACTAAACACCACGACGGCTTTGCCATGTATAACTCGCCCAGCAGCGATTACAACATCCTTACTAAAACACCTTTCAAAAGAGATCCGGTAAAAGAGTTAGCTGAAGCGTGTAAGAAAAACGGAATGAAACTAGGTTTCTATTACTCGTTAGGACGCGACTGGGAAGATCCAGATGTTCCAACTAATTGGCCTACTAAAGGAGGAAGAAGCAACTTAGCTGATTTCCCGAATGAGGATATTAAAGATATCGCCAAATATTTTGAAAGAAAAGTTAAACCACAAATTAGAGAATTATTAACGCAATACGGACCAGTTGCTGTATTGTGGTTTGATACTCCAGAGCTTATTACTAAAGCTCAAAGTGAGGAATTATTACAAATGATCAAAACCTTGCAACCTGATTGTATTGTTAACAATCGTATCGGAAATGGATTAGGCGACTATTATGTTTCTGAACAGCAAATTTCTAAAGATGCAAATCCAAAACCTTGGGAAGCTTGTATAACGATGAGTAGAGGTTGGGCTTTCAATCGCCACGATAACGAATGGAAATCACCTGAATTATTAGTGAGACAATTAGTTGAAATTGTAAGTAAAGGAGGTAATTTATTGTTAAACATTGGACCAAAAGGAGATGGAACCTTTCCACCAGAAGCGGTAGAAAGATTAGCACTAGTAGGGAAATGGATGAAAACAAATAGTGAAGCAATTTATGACACTAAGCCATGGACTTTGACTGCTGAGCAAGTATCATCTAAAACATTTGCTGGAGCGATGGTTCACGATTCTGATTCTGATACAACTTCAAAAACAATTTTACCAGACATTTACTTTACATCAAAAGGTAAGGCAGTATATGTAATTGCTCGAAGTTGGACTGAAGCTGTTGTCAATGTAAAATCAATGACTAAAGATAAATATAAAGTGAAGTCTGTGCATTTACTTGGTTCGAAATTAAAACTAAATTGGAAGCAGTCTAACGATGCATTACAGATCACAATGCCGAAAGTAAAGACTAATACTATTCCTGTTTACGTATTTAAAGTAATACTAAAATAAGATTTAAAATATAATTTGTTGCCTTGTTTAAAATGAAAACTATGAAATCCACTAATCTAATAAAACATAAAATTACGAAAATCAGTTTGATTTTTTCACTATTGATGGTAGGATCGGTTTCGGGACAAACGCAATCGAAAGTATTCGAAGCTTATAAAAAAGATAAGACTACCCTACCCGATTTCTCTTATGTGGGATATCATAATGGTGAGCAAGATATTCCTTTAATAAACACTTATAAGATTTTTAATGTAGTTGATTACGGAGCAATACCTAATGATGATGTTTCAGATAAAGTAGCAATTCAGAAAACGATAGATGCTGCTAATAAAAACGGTTCTGGAGTAGTATTTTTTCCTAAAGGACGTTTCTTAGTAAATGAAGACAATGATGCAACTAATTCTATTATTTCAAAAAGTAGTAAAATTATTTTTAGAGGTAGCGGTTCTGGAAAAGATGGAACAGAATTGTATATGAAAAATCCACTTCCACCTGCTGATCCCGCTAAAATGTGGACTGTTCCACCAATCTTTATTTTTGGTAGCGGCGGTAGCGATAAAAAAATTGGCGAAGTAACTACTTCAGCTGTTGTTGGTTCTAAATCAATTTCAGTAAACACTACTGCTGATTTAAAAGCTGGTGACTGGATAATATTAAAATTATTAGATAACAGTAAAGAATTGGCTGCAGCCGAATTAAAAAGTTATAAAGTTGAACCAGAATGGACCTATCTCTATAATAAAGGAATTGATGTAAAAGTTTACCATCAAATTCAAAAAGTAGAAAATAATGCTCTTACTCTCGTTACTCCTATCACTTACAACATCGATCCAAAATATAAATGGGAAGTACTGAAGTTTGCAAATAGTGAAGAAGTGGGAATAGAAGATTTAGCGTTTGTTGGTAACTGGCAAGATAAATTTGTTCACCACCGCTCATGGAAAGATGACAGTGGTTTTACAATGTTACGCATCTCACGCAGTACAAATTCTTGGTTAAAAAATTGCCGATTTACTGATTGCAGTGTTGCAGCAATTGTTACGCAAAGTGCTAATGTATCAGTTATAAGTTGTGTCATTGATGGAAATGCTGGACATGAGGCAATTTGTTCGAATGGTGCTACAAATGTGCTTATTGCAAACTGCACAGATTTAGCTTCGCAATGGCATTCTTTTGGTTCTTCACACGGTGCTATGAATACTGTAATATGGAAAAGCACGTATCCTGCAACGACTAGTTTTGAGTCGCATGCAAGCCAACCTAGGAATACATTATTAGATAATGTTGAAGGAGGATTAATGAATGGTCGCGGTGGTGGAGCTTTAGAAAACATGCCTAACCACATGCAAGGTCTAGTGATGTGGAATTACAAACAAACTAATGCAGCAGAGAAAGATTTTGAATTTTGGCCTGATTCTAGAAGATTTAAATGGTGGAAGATTCCCAATCCTGTTATAGTAGGTTTTACAAGTGCAGGGACTACATTCATACAAGAGCAATTAGGACAAGGAGAATCGTTAGATAAAACTGTCGAGCCAAAATCATTATACGAAGCGCAATTAAAATTACGATTAAAGAAATTACCTAAATGGTTTTTAGATCTAAAGTAAGAAGTAAAGATTATGAAAAATAGAAAGCAGTTTATTTATTTTAAAATATTCGTTTTAGTTTTTGTCACTTCAATTAACTTTTCATGCACAACGCAGAAAAAGATAGCAGATAAAAAACAACCCAACCTCTTGATAATACTTGTTGATCAGTGGAGAGCACAAGCCACTGGATATGAAGGTAAAGAGCCTGTTATGACTCCGCACTTAGATAAATATGCTAAAGAGAGTTTAGTAATGGAGCAAATGGTCAGTAATTATCCTGTTTGCTCACCTGCTCGAGCGATGCTGATGACAGGTCAATGGCCTGTAAAAAACAAAGTGTATAGCAATGTCAATTCATCATCAGCACCTTTTGGAATTGAGTTAGATAAAAATGCAGTTACTTGGTCAGATATTCTAAAACAGAATGGATATTCTAACGGTTACATTGGAAAATGGCATTTAGATTCACCTTATGAGCCTTTTATCCCGACATCTAATAACATAGGACCCGTTGCATGGAATGAGTGGACTTCACCTGACAAACGTCACGGTTTTGATTACTGGTATTCATATGGTACTTATGACGTTCACAATAGACCAATGTATTGGGATACTGATGCTAAAAGAGATGATTTTCATTATGTTGATCAGTGGGGACCTATACATGAAGCCGATAAAGCAATCGCTTTTATGAAAAATGAAAGTGGAAAAGTTCGCAAGGCAGATGCTCCTTTTTCATTAGTGGTTTCAATGAATCCACCACATTCTGAATATGAGACAGTTCCTGAGAATTATTATAATATGTACAAAGATATTCCTTTAGAAGATCTAATTAAAGATGAAAACATTCCTGCCGCTGGAACAAAAGGTGGTGATCAATATAGACATGATATTAAATACTATTATGCAAATATTACTGGAGTTGACGAACAAATAGGGAGAATATTACAAGGCTTAAAAGATCAAAAATTAGACGAAAACACAATCGTACTGATAATGGCTGATCACGGAAACTGTTTAGGAAAACATTCTGAAGTTTCAAAAAATAATATTTATGAGGAGTCTTTGCGAATTCCTTTTATTGTGAATTGGAAAGGACATATCCAGCCGCGAACAGATAATAAATTCTTAGGAAGTATTCCTGACATCTACCCTACTCTATTAGATTTAATGGGAATTAAAAATCAGATACCTAAGGATATTGATGGAAAAAGTTATGCTAATTATTATCGTAACGGAAAAGGAAAAACCCCTACCGAGCAATTTATAATGGGAGCTATAATAAGTGACAATGTAGATATTAATACTGGTTTTAGAGGTGTTCGTACAGAGGATTATAAATTAGCTTACGTAAAGAAAAAAGGAAAAAATGAACTTGTGTTGTTTGATTTAAAAGCAGACCCTTTTGAAATGAATAATATATATTCAATTGATCACCCGATGGTTAAGAAATTAACTCCGGTGTTAAAAAATTATCTGCGAGAAACAGGAGATGGTTTCAAAGTGGAGTAAAATATTTTGTTTAAAAACACTTAATTTTGGTAGCGCTATTCAAGTTTTATGCAGTACAAAAATCGCATAGCAAAAAGAATAAATACTATCAATAATTAATCAATTGCAAAAATATCATGTCAAAAAAGGAAAAACATCAAGACAACACCATACTTGATATCGCATTGGCTTTAAAATTATCACCCGCTACAATATCTAGAGCACTAAACAATGGTGCTTATGTTAAAGCAGAAACTAGAAAACGTGTAACCGATATGGCCGAAAAACTAGGCTATCGAAGAAATATAATGGCTTCTAGTCTACGCAATAACAAAACGAATACGATAGGTTTGATGGTACCTAGAATTTCGATGTTTTTTCATGCTGCAGCGATAACTACAATACAAAACGAATTGTACAAACATGGATATAATTTAATTATTTGTCAGTCGAACGACTCCTTAGCTATTGAAAAACAACTTGCATCAACAATGTTCTCGTCACGCGTTGACGCTTTAATTGTTGCCTGCACGCTTCAAACTGAAGATTTTAGTCATTTTGATGTTTTTGTAAACAATAATATTCCATTAATATTTTATGATAGAGTTCCTACTCATCCTTACAATGCAACAATTATTAAAGGAGATGATTTTAGAGGAGGCTATCTAGCAACAAAGCACCTTTTAGAATTAGGTTGCAAGAAAGTGGCACATATTTCTGGACCTATAAGTTCTAACTTGTACATCGATCGCTTAGCAGGTTATAAAAAAGCTTGCGCACAATATAATATTGAAATTGACGAAGAACTTATTTTTCATCAAGAACTTACACACGACAATGCTAGAAAAGCGATGGAAATAATGTTTGAAGGAGATAATAAACCAGATGCCATTTTTACAGCAAATGATACAAGCGCAATTGCAGCTATAGAATACGCTAGAGAACACAATATTGCTGTTCCTGAAGATTTAAAAATTGTAGGATATTCTAATGATTCTCGAACAGAAATTGTTAGACCTTCAGTTACAACGATTGAGCAGTTTCCAAATTTGGTTGGAACCAAAGTAGTTGAAGAGCTATTGAAAAAATTACGTGAAAAAGCAGACAATATTGATACAGCTGTAGAAACCGATATCACTACTACACCTGTACAATTAGTAAGAAGAATGTCTACCTAAATTTAATATAAAGCGAAAATAGCTTCGATTTAAAGTGTAGCAAAAAATTAAAAATAAATTAATTAAGAATAAAACATAAATAAAATGAACTCAAATTTCGAAAGTCGTTATGCAATAAGCCCGAATGAAGCAAAACAAATGGACACGGCTACTTTGCGATCTAATTTTTTAATTGAAAACTTATTTATAGCTGATCAAGTTAACTTGACGCTATCACATTTCGATAGATATATTGTGGGTGGTGCAATGCCAACAACACAAAAATTGGCTATACCAAATCCAGATAATATTAAAGCAAATTATTTCCTAGAAAGAAGAGAGCTTGGAATTATCAATGTTGGTGCTAAAGGAATTGTCACTGCAGATGGAGAGCAATATGAGATTGACTATAAAGAAGCTTTGTATTTAGGAAAAGGAATTAAAGAAGTACATTTTGAATCAGTGGATGGAAATAATCCAGCTAAATTCTATTTGAACTCTGCTCCAGCACATCACGCCTACCCTTCTAAAAAAATAACTAAAGCAGACGCTGAGATAGTTGAACTAGGATCGATGGAAACTGCAAATCATAGAATTATAAACAAACTAATTGTGAATAGCGTAGTTCAAACATGCCAAGTGCAAATGGGAATGACTGAACTAAAGGCAGGAAGCGTTTGGAATACTATGCCAGCACATACACACGATAGAAGAATGGAAGCTTATTTTTACTTTGAGGTTCCAGAAAATCAAAGTGTTTGTCACTTTATGGGTCAGCCCCAAGAAACTAGACATATTTGGATGCAAAACGAGCAAGCTGTGATCTCACCAAACTGGTCTATACATTCAGGAGCTGGTACTTCTAACTATAGCTTTATTTGGGGAATGGCTGGTGAAAATTTAGACTATGGTGATATGGATCACTGCAGTATCACAGAACTAAAATAAATTCTACTTTACTCTTTGTCAATTCTGTATTCCATTATTTGCAAAGCTTGAAAAGATAGCACCAAAACAAAAAATTAGCGAAAACTAAAGTGATCCTAATTAGTATTAATATTCAAGAAAATAATAAGATATGAAAATACAAAAGAATTTTTTTCTAACCTTCTTTTTAATACCATTTGCAATTTTAGCTCAGAATAAAGCTAATATTAATATTGCGAATAATACAGTTTTAGAACGTAAAGAAGCAATTGTAGCAATTAATTGGAATTCGATTTTATCTCAATATCCACAAATTGATACGACAAACTTTGTTGTAATCAATACTGTTACAAAAAAGCAAGTTCCTTTTCAACTAGAACATAAAGGTCTTCCAGCAATTCAAAATTTATTAGTTCAAGTAGATGTTAAGGCAAAATCCAACTTAAAATTAGCAGTTCAAAAAGGAAAACCGCAAGTTTTTGCTGTAAAGACATTTGCTCGTTACGTACCAGAGAGATTCGATGATTTCGCCTGGGAAAACGATAAATTAGCATATCGAGCATATGGTAAAGCGCTTGAGGGAACTAAAGGTGACGCATTTGGGTTAGACATTTGGGTAAAAAGAACTGATAAAATGATCTTGAATAAGCGCTATAAGTCGGAAGACTACCATAAAGACAGCGGAGACGGATTAGATTATTATCATGTTGGCTTCACTCTTGGCGCAGGTAATATGGCTCCGTATGTAAAAGACAGTGTGCGTTATTCTGGAAACTATCACCATTGGAAAATGATGGATAATGGACCTTTACGCTCTACTTTTATCTTGGGTTATGATACTTGGGATGTCGATGGATTAAAAGTAAAAGCTACTAAAACAATCTCAATCGATGCTGGTTCACAATTTTATAAATTAGAAAATGTGTACACCTATGAAAACAGTAAATCACTACCGGTAGTGGCAGGAATAATCAAACGACCAGAAGCAGGAATCATGTCTTTGAACGAGCAAGATGGTATCATGGGATATTGGGAACCTCAACATGGTGAAGATGGAATAACTGGTGTTGCCGTGGTACTAACTACTCCTGTTAGCACTATAGTGATAGACAAAGAACAAATTTTAGCAAAAACTGAGGTGAAAAGTAATGAGCCTATCATTTATTATGTAGGAGGCGCTTGGAACAAAGCAGGAATTATAACTAATTCTGTGCAATGGTTTGACCACATCAATCGCTTTTCAAAAGAAATAAAAAGTCCGTTAATAGTTACGGTTAAATAAACAATTAAATACGCAACAATGAATACTCTCAATATGTTTCAATTAAATGGAAAATTAGCTCTTGTAACCGGTTGTAAAAGAGGTATTGGTAAAGCAATGGCAATCGCTCTTGCAGAAGCTGGTGCTGACATTATAGGTGTTTCAGCAAATCTAGAACCATCAGGTAGCGAAGTACAAAAAGAAATAGAAGCAACGGGTAGAAAATTTTATTCTTATCAATGTGACTTTTCAAAACGTGATTCGCTTACAGAATTTATCCAAAAAGTGAAAGAAGATCATCCAAATATTGATATTTTAATAAATAATGCAGGTACTATATTACGTAAACCCGCGGCAGAGCATCCTGATGAATATTGGGATGAAGCAATCGCAGTAAATCAAACCGCACCTTTCATTTTAACTCGTGAAATAGGTAAAGAAATGATTAAAAGAAACTCTGGTAAAATTGTATTTACAGCTTCATTACTTTCGTTTCAAGGTGGAATAAACGTTCCTGGATATGCAGCTAGTAAAGGTGCAGTTGCGCAACTTACAAAAGCATTTGCTAACGAATGGGCTTCAAAAGGAGTTAATGTAAATGCTATTGTTCCTGGATATATTGCAACAGACAATACGCAAGCATTGCGAGATGACGAAGCGAGAAGCACTTCAATATTAGAACGTATTCCTGCAAATCGTTGGGGCCAACCCGAAGATTTTAAAGGACCGATAGTTTTCCTTTGTTCAGAGGCATCTAATTATATTCACGGAAGTTTGATCAATGTTGACGGTGGATGGATGGGTAGATAATTTTATACCGCATCGATCAGGAAATAAAAAATCGCAGTTGAATCAAAGCGAAATAATCATTTAAAAAAAGCTGAATTAATATATGGGAAAAGTACTTTGTTTTGGAGAAATCCTATTGAGATATAGTATGGGAGAAAATTTCCCACAAGAGCAAGACTTGAATAGCTATATAGGTGGTGCGGAAAGTAATGTTTCCATGGCTTTAGCCAAATGGGATATTCCAGTTCGTTACTGCACCGCTATGCCAGACAATTTTTTAAGTGATAAAATCATTTCCTTTTATAATGAGAAAGGTATTGATACTTCAAGTATAGTAAAATTGGGACATCGCATTGGTTCTTACTATTTAAATCAAGGCGCAGATGTTAAAAATGCTGGAGTTATTTACGATAGAAATTATTCCTCATTCTCAGAATTAACTTCATCCGCATTAAATTGGGATGAAATTTTTAAAGATGTTACTTGGTTTCACTTCACTGCAATATCACCAGCATTAAATGCAAGAGTTGCTTCAATATGCGAGGAAGCTTTAATTGTGGCTTCAAACAAAGGAATTAATATATCTTTAGATCTCAATTTTAGAGAAAAACTGTGGAAATATGGTAGCGAACCGATAGCTGTTATGCCAAAATTAGCAAAATATGCAAACGTCATTATGGGTAATATTTGGGCAGCTGATAAAATGTTAGGTATTAGAATTTGCACACAAGTAACAGATAATGCTACTGACGCACAATTAGTAGAGCAAGGAGAAATTTCATCTAAAGCGATTCTTAACCAATATCCCAATTGTCATACCGTGGCCAATACTTTTCGATTTAGCGAAGGTCAGGGCGTAAAATATTTCACTACTTTGTATCAAGAAAATCATTTTTACAAAAGTAAAACTTTGTACACCATGAAAACAATAGATAAAGTAGGTACAGGAGATTGTTTTATGGCTGGACTAATTTATGGGATTACTACAAAGGAACAACCACAAAAAATTTTAGATTTTGCTACCAGAGCAGCCTTCCAAAAACTATTTTTAAAAGGTGACTCAACAAATTCAAAATCAGAAGAAATCAAAAAACTTATACATCAAGATGAATAAAAAAGAACGTGTAATACAGCAAATTGTAGCGTCAGGGCTGTTGCCTTTATACTATCACGATGATCAGCAGGTAAGTGTAAATATTTTACGTGCGCTTTATAAATCAGGCGTTCGAATATTAGAATTCACTAATCGTGGCGCAAACGCTGCGGTAAATTTCAAAGCATTAAAAGAAGTAGCAGTGGCTGAAATGCCTGACTTGCTGTTAGGCATTGGAACTGTAAAAACAGCTGAAAAAGCGCAAGAATACGTAGATTTAGGAGCTGATTTTATTGTTAGTCCTATTGTTTCTGCAGCTGTAGCAAAGGTTGTTTTTGAAAATAATTTAGCATGGATTCCTGGCTGCTTAACGCCAACAGAAATTCATGAAGCACAAACATTAGGAGCTACTTTAGTAAAAATTTTCCCTGGTAATCTTGTGGGACCTTCTTACATTCAGACGATAAAAGATATTTTTCCAGATCTTATATTTATGCCAACAGGCGGTGTTGAACCAGAAGAAGAAAACTTAAAATCATGGTTTAGCGCAGGAGTTTCAGCAGTCGGAATGGGAAGCAAACTGCTAAAAACAAATTTAATTGATGAGGGAAATTTTGATTCTCTTTCTGATTATATTTCAAAAGCCATTGCTCTAATTAAGAAATGTAGAATATCCCAATAAAATTAAATCCAAAAAAACTTAGTTTGTTACAATAAAATTTGATTGCTATATTTTTAAATAATAAATTTAAAAAATAGTAATTAGTATAATAAGGTTCAAACTATCTAGAAACCAAAAGATATGGAAGTAAAAAATAAAAATTATCGCTGGAAAATTTGTAGCTTATTGTTCTTCGCAACTGCTATAAACTATTTAGATAGACAAGTTCTTTCGCTAACGTGGAGTGATTTTATCGCTCCAGAGTTTCATTGGACTAACAATGATTACGGAAATATAACAGCTTTATTTTCTATTTTTTATGCTGTATCTCTTTTATTCGCAGGTAGATTTGTGGATTGGATGGATACAAAAAAGGGCTTTTTGTGGGCAATAGGAATTTGGTCATTTGGAGCTTGTTTGCATGCTTTCTGCGGAATTGCTACTGCTGGAATTATCACTGGAAACTGGTTTGTTGGTTTCGAAGAAGCGAAAGAAATTATTGCTACGGTAAATGATACCGGAATGGTAATTAACGTGAGTGTAACCTTATTTATTTTTGCAAGATTTGTTTTGGCTGTTGGTGAAGCAGGAAATTTTCCTGCTGCGATTAAAGCAACTGCTGAATATTTTCCTAAAAAAGACAGAGCGCTTTCAACAAGTATTTTTAATGCAGGTGCAACTGTTGGAGCGTTAGCAGCACCTATTAGTATTCCATTTATTGCAAGAGCATTTGGATGGGAAATGGCATTTATTATAATTGGTGCTTTAGGTTTTGTATGGATGGGATTTTGGATCTTTATGTATGAGAAACCAGAGAAACATCCTAAAGTTACTGCCGCTGAACTAGCTTATATACAACAAGATGACATTGCAGATAGCAAATTAGAAGGCTACACACCTGAAACTACTGCTAAAGTTTCTCTAATGCAATGCTTTAAATACAGACAAACGTGGGCTTTCGCTTTTGGTAAATTCATGACTGATGGAGTTTGGTGGTTCTTTTTATTTTGGACACCAGCTTATTTGAGTTCTGTTTATAAAATGGATTCTACACAAGCTGCACTTCCATTATTTGTATTATATATGATTACTTTACTTTCTATTATCGGAGGTTGGCTACCAACTTACTTTGTGGAAAAGAAAGGAATGAATCCATACGCAGGAAGGATGAAATCTATGTTGATTTTTGCTTTTTTCCCTTTACTAGCGATGATTGCACAACCTTTAGGTCATATTACATACTGGATTCCTGTAATCATTATAGGTATTGCAGGTGCTGCGCATCAAGCATGGTCAGCAAATATTTTTACCACTGTAGGAGATATGTTTCCTAAAAAAGCAATTGCAACAATTGTTGGAATTGGTGGTCTTGCAGGAGGAATTGGTTCTACCATAATTAATAAAGGATCTGGAATGCTTTTCGATTTTTCGAAAGAAACAAATATGGCTTTTATGGGCTTCAAAGGAATCGAAGCTGGATATTTTATCATCTTTTCAATTTGTGCAGTGTGCTATCTAATAGGATGGACCGTAATGAAATTATTGGTTCCTAGATATTCGCCTATAAAAGATATGTAATCTATAAATATTATTTGCTAATTAAGGTTTTGCCATAAATAATCTTTTATTGCAATTATACATGTATAATGAATTGATTTATAACAATGATTGTTATTAGAAGCAAATTGCTAATTCTAATAACAATCATTTTTTTTAGTCAAAATATTCAATTTCGGCTTACACAAAATACCCCCAACTAAATTTTAAAAATCATCGAAATGAAATACTTTTATGCAATTGCTTTGATTCTAATATCACTTCTAAATAACGGAACTACTTTCGCACAGGAAAAAAAAGTAGGTATTCCAAAACCAAATATTGTTATATTTTTAGTGGATGATATGGGTTGGCAAGATACTTCTCTCCCATTTTATAAAGAAAAAACCAAATGGAATTCAATCTACCATACTCCTAATATGGAAAAATTAGCTAGTCAAGGTATGAAATTCACAAATGCTTATGCAGCTGCTGTTTGTACACCTAGTCGAGTGAGTCTATTAACAGGAATGAATCCCATAAATCACAAAGTTACCAATTGGACTTTCGAAAAAAATAAAAGCGAGGAAGGAGAGTCAGCGCTTGTAACAATACCTGAATGGAATTTGAATGGGTTAAGTGCAACACCTGGAATTGAAAATACAATCTATGCAACTACTTTTCCTCAAGTTTTAAAGGATAATGGTTATTACACGATTCATGCAGGTAAAGCTCACTTTGGAGCGTACAATACTCCGGGAGAAGATCCTCTAAATTTAGGATTTGATATTAATATTGGTGGTCATGCTGCAGGTCAACCTAAAAGCTATTTAGGCGTAGAGAATTTTGGTAATGAGAATGGCAAAAAAGATAATCGTGCTGTTCCTGGATTAGAAAAATATTGGGGAAAAGATATATTTCTTATTGAAGCACTTACTCAGGAAGCGATCTCATCAATGAATCAAGCACTTAAGATAGAAAAACCTTTTTTGCTTTACATGTCCCACTATGCCGTCCATACTCCTATAATGGGTGACAAAAGATTTTTGACAAAGTATATTGATGCAGGAATGGATCCGATTGAGGCAAAATATGCCTCACTACTTGAAGGAATGGATAAAAGCTTAGGAGATATAATGGTTTATCTTGAAGAAAAAAACATTAGTGACAACACTATTATTATATTTCTTTCAGATAATGGAGGTTTAAGCGCTCATACGCGCGAAGGAGCTGCTTTAAACACGCATAATAGTCCTTTACGTAGTGGAAAAGGTTCTGCTTATGAAGGTGGAGTCCGCATACCATTTATTGTAAAATGGCCAGGAGTTACTAAAGGAAATAGTATTTCTAAAAATAATATAATAATTGAAGACATCTTCCCAACTCTGATGGCAATGAATACTAATAAAAAATATAATTTAGTCCAAAAAGTAGATGGAGAAAGTATAATTCCCTTATTAAAGCAAAAAAAGGTAAAAAATAACACCTTTTATTACTGGCATTATCCGCACGTTTGGGGTCCGGAAGGTCCAGCCTTAAAGTTATACAGCGCCATACGACAGGGAGATTGGAAATTAGTTTACTTTCATGAAGATCAGCGATTCGAACTATACAATACAAAAATAGATGTAGAAGAGAAAAATAATGTAGTATCGGGCAAAATGAAAATAGGATATAAATTAGCAAAACAACTAGGAAAGTACTTGCGAAATGCAAATACGAAAATGCCTATAAATAAAATGACAAACAAGATGATTTTGTTTCCAGATGATGCCTTTAATTTGTAAATTTGGTCTAGTATTTATTGTAAGTAACGTTCTCTACAATACTAAACAGAATTTATAAAATTCACATTCTCAAAAAAGAAAAATATGACTCAAGACATGAAAAATTATGAAGTACAGTTAGTAGAAGAAAATCTTCTAGAAGTCACCGGTAAAGGAGATAATCCTTTATGGGAAGATGCGACAATACTAACCGACTTTATTTCGCCTTGGGATGCAGCAAAACCAGCTAAAATAGAATTTAAGTCTGTTTGGGATCGAGAAAATTTATACTTCTGCTTTACGGTATATGATACAAATATTCGTATTGAAATGAAGGATGATGGAGTTGAAAGTATTGGAAACTCTGATAGAGTGGAAATCTTTTTTAGAGCAGATGATACACTTAATCCGTATTATTGCTTAGAAATCGATACGGCTGCCAGAGTTATGGATTTTGTGGCATACCCAAATAAAAAATTTGACTTTGATTGGAATTGGCCACAAAGTAATTTAGAGGTTAAATCGTCAATCAATGATAATAGCTTTATAGTTGAGGGAGCAATAAGTATCTCATCTTTAAAAATGCTAAATTTAATAAATGATGATAAAATCGAAACTGGAATTTTCCGCGCCAAATATAATGAAGTAGAAAAGTCAATTTTTGAACCTGTTTGGATTTCATGGGTAAACCCAAATACGGAAGAGCCTAACTTTCATATTGCATCATCATTTGGAGTGATGCAATTGATGGAATAAGTAGCGCGCTTAATAACATCATGTATTAGTTAAAATAAAAAACACTTTTAAAAATTTAATTCTGGAAATCCCTTTCCTTAGTCAAATTCTTAAAAGTGTTTTTTTTCACGAACAATTAGCAATGTGCATTTAGATCAAAAACTAGCTGTTATTCTAATATAAAACTCACAGTTACGTTTGCAGTAATATTAATTTCTCCTACAGCAAGCGTCTCTCTTGGAGCACTCAAATCAATTGATTCCATTAACTTCATCGACGCATATCTTGGCTGTGGATAATTTGTTTGAGTATTATCTGAAATAGTCATTGCGCGACCAACTTTCTGACCTAGAACTGAAACGTAATCTTGCGCCTTAACTTTAGCTTCTTTCATTGCTAGCTTTCTAGCTTCTGATTCATATTGCGCCATCTTTGAAGACTGAAAGGTTACATTGTCAATTCTATTAATTCCTGCATCTACTAAACCTCCCATTAATTCGTCATATTTTGACAAATCTTTCAATAAAATTTCGATAGTTTGAGTAGCATTATAATTATGTTTCTTTTTCTCATAATCATATTGAGGATTTAATGAAACACGTTGCGTTTTAAAATCGGATGGAGCCAAATTCATTTTTTTTATGAACTTAATAACGGCTTCAATCTTTTCGTCATTTTGCTTTTTAACGTTTTTTGCATCTGTGCCTTTAGTTTCAACAGTCACTGCAATAGTAGCTTCATCTGGAACAACTTTAACTTTCCCTTCTCCACTAACATTAATTTGAGGAACTTGTTTTACTTCCTGACCGTATGACATCGTAATGAACAATACAGAAAGTATTAATAGTGCTTTTTTCATTTTTTTAAATTTACTTGTTTGTAATACTTTCTTTTCAAAAGTTATGCCATTATAGTTTCCCCATCTTTTGCATTACAAAAAGAATCACGATTGGGATCGCTAATAGGACTACCATTAAGGTGTGTTCAACAATTAATGTTGGCTCTTTTACTAGTGTTATTAAATATCCACCCACAGCGCCCCCAAAGTGTGCTGTATGACCAATATTATCATTTTTAGCTCTCATTCCATAGATAGAATACAGTAAATAGAGAATTCCAAAAAGGTAAGCAGGCATTGGTATTATGAAAAAGATTCCCAGCATCATGTCAGGCTGTAGTAATATAGCAGAATATAATACTCCAGTTACAGCTCCAGAAGCTCCTACCGCTCTATAATTGTAGTCATTCTTGTGAAAAGCCATCGTCAATAAACTTCCAAAAATTAAACTTCCAAAATAAATTAGAATAAAAGAAAAACTCCCCATATAATTAATAACCACTGGCGCAAAAAACCATAGTGTCAACATATTAAAAATCAAATGAGTCATATCTACGTGAAGAAAACCTGACGACAGCATTCTTAATTGTTCACCTGCTCGAATACTTCCTACATGAAATTCATATTTTCTAAAAAAAGAAAGGTCGTTAAAACCTTTATAGCTAATTAAAACATTTACAACAATTATTGCTATTAAAATGGTATTCATAAAAACTGTTTATTGTGAAATGTAAAGATAGTCATTCTCTCACGTCGACGCAGTAAGTAGTCATATTTTATACCAATCTACATTTTTGACTTATCTTTGCCCAAAAATTAACTGCATGCAATTTCTTATTTTCATCATAGCTTTTCCACTGTTGTGGTTAGTATCCATTCTTCCTTTTAGAATTTTTTACTGGCTTTCTGACTGTATATATGTTCTTGTTTATCACGTAATAGGATATCGTAAAAAAACAGTTCGTGAAAATCTAGCTTTAGCTTTACCAAATCTTACCGATAAAGAACGATTAGTTATTGAAAAAAAATCGTATCATCATCTTTGTGATATGTTTCTCGAAATGGTTAAAACAATGACCATCTCATCAGAAGAAATGAACAAACGATTTACGATAACAAATATCGAACTAATCAAAGAATACGAGAAAAAGGGTAAAAGTATTATGCTTATTGCTTCCCATTATGCCAGTTGGGAATGGTTAATTACATTGAACCAAAAGCTATCTGTAAAAGGAGTCGCAGTTTACAAAAAATTAGCAAACAAATACTTTGACAAATTAGTTAGAGACATTAGATCAAAATACAACACTGAATTAGTGCCAACAAGCCTAACTATTCCGTTGATTTCACAGAACAAAAAAGACAATATTCAATGCATGTATGGTTTAGCTAGTGACCAATCACCTAAAATAGATCGTATTTTTCACTGGGAAAGCTTTATGGGAATTGAAGTTCCGGTGCATACTGGACCAGAAATGCTTTCTAAGAAATATGATATGACTGTTGTTTTTGCAAAAGTTAAAAAACTAAAAAGAGGATATTACGAACTGACGATAGTACCGCTTAGCGACGATCCTAAGTCAGTACCTGATTTTGGAATCACTCATAAATATATTAAAGAAGTAGAAAAGCAAATTCGTGAAGCTCCAGAATATTATTTTTGGACACACAAAAGATGGAAACATAGAAAATAGCAATCGAAAGTTCATTCGAAAAAAAAGTCCCTAAATCAAAATTTTTATGATTTAGGGATTTTATTATTTAGAGTGCAACTATTAAAGTGAAAACCAATTTTTTACTAATTCATCTTCTAAAGGTTGTGCATTTTTATTTATAAACTCATTGCTATTTGGATTATAGTCATAATCTAAAGCCCATGACTTATGATTTTCAGCTAATGCTTTAATTCCGTCACATACAAATTCTATTTCCTCCGTAGTAGTTGTAGGATGTATTGACATTCTAATCCAACCCGGTTTTCTAATTAAGTCACCTAAAGTTATTTCATCAATTAACTTAGTTGAAGTCTCTTGATCTACATGAAGTAAAAAGTGACCGTAAGTACCAGCACAACTACATCCACCACGAGTTTGAATACCAAATTTGTCATTTAGCAATTTAACTCCTAAGTTGAAATGTAAATCTTCGATAAAAAACGAAATCACTCCTAACCTATCTTGATGTTGTGCTGCTAAAATTTTAATATTTGAAACATCACCCAATTCCTGAAAAATATTTTCTACAATTTCATGTTCTCTTTTTAGGATATTGTCAATACCCATTTGGTCTTTCAACTGGATTGCCAATGCCGTTTTTATTACTTGGAGAAAACCTGGCGTACCACCATCTTCTCTATCTTCGATATTGTCAATATATTTATGTTCGCCCCATGGATTAGTCCAACTTACGGTACCACCACCTGGATTATCAGGGACCAAATTTTGATATAATTTTTTATTAAAAACTAAAACACCACACGTTCCAGGTCCGCCAAGAAATTTATGCGGAGAAAAGAAAATAGCATCTAAATAACTTTCAGGATCTTCAGGATGCATATCAATTTTTACATAAGGACCAGAACATGCAAAATCAACAAAACAAAGTCCGTTGTGTTGATGCATAATTTTAGCTACTTCATGATATGGAGTTCTGATGCCTGTAACATTAGAACAAGAAGTTATGGAAGCAATTTTAAATGGTCTCTCTTTATATTTATCTAATAGTATTTCAAGATTCTCTACACTAAATAAACCATCTTCACTGGAAGGAATTACTTCAACATCAGCAGTCGTTTCTAACCATGATGTTTGGTTCGAATGATGCTCCATGTGCGAAATGAATACAACTGGTTTCTTTTCTGCGGGAATATTTATAAAATTCTTTAAGTTTTCAGGAACTTTCAAACCTAAAATTCTCTGAAATTTATTTACAACTCCAGTCATTCCAGTTCCATCAGTGATTAAAACATCATCAGAATTTGCATTCACATGTTCTTTGATAATATGACGTGCTCTATGATATGCTTTTGTCATCGCAGTTCCTGAAATTGTAGTTTCAGTGTGCGTATTGGCAACAAAAGGTCCAAATTCGTTCATCAACTTTTCTTCAATAGGACGGTATAATCGACCACTTGCTGTCCAATCCGTATAAACGATTTGCTTTTGGCCGTAAGGCGATTCAAACTCTTGATCAATCCCGATTATATTTTTACGGAACTGTTGAAAGTATTGCTCTAGTTGTGTTGTTGCTATTTTGGTAATCATGTCTAATTTTAATTTGACCTCAAAGGTATTGAATTTTCCCAAATAGTCATTTTCAACTTTTGTTAATATTAAACATTTAGCATTTTCTTTTGAATAGAAACTTAATAGTCGCGAAATAAATGCTCTTTTACTGATAAATTTATAAGATTTAACATCTAATTTGAAAAGTAAATAGTCTATCAACTTTCGAAAAATAAAAAACCCTTTCATAACATATGCATGAAAGGGTAATTTATTTAAAAAACTATATTTTTTATATTCCGGCGATTGCTTTAATTTCATCAATTATGCGCAAAGCTAATACATCTGCTTTTTCTTGAGTGGTTGCTTCTGTGTATATTCTAATAATTGGTTCCGTATTCGATTTTCTTAAGTGCACCCAGTTTTCAGCAAAATCAATTTTTACGCCATCAATTGTTGTAATATCTTGGTCCTTATATTTATCAGTCATTGCAACTAGAATTGCATCAACATCAATTTGAGGTGTCAATTCAATTTTATTTTTACTCATATAATATTCTGGGTACGATGCACGCAATGCCGAAACAGTCATTTTTTTATTAGCCAAATGTGTCAAAAACAAAGCAACTCCTACTAAACTATCACGACCATAATGCAACTCAGGATAAATAATTCCTCCGTTTCCTTCGCCACCGATTATAGCATTATTCTTTTTCATCAATTTCACTACATTCACTTCTCCTACAGCACTTGCTTCATAGTTTCCGTTATTAGCTTTAGTGACATCTCTTAAGGCGCGAGACGAAGACATATTTGAAACCGTGTTACCTGGTGTTTTACTTAAAACATAATCTGCACAAGCAACTAATGTGTATTCTTCACCAAACATTTCACCGTCTTCACAAACAAAAGCTAGACGATCTACATCTGGATCAACAACGATTCCTAAATCAGCTTTTTCCTTTACAACTAATTCTGAGATATCCGTTAAATGTTCTTTCAATGGTTCTGGATTGTGAGGAAAATGTCCATTTGGTTCACAATAAAGTTCTACCACTTCAACACCCATTAATTTTAGTAATCGAGGAATGATTATTCCTCCTGATGAATTTACACCATCCACTACCACTTTAAATTTAGCAGCTTTAATAGCATCTATATCAACTAAAGGCAAATTCAATACTTCGTCAATATGAATATCCATGTAAGCATCATTAATCGTGATTTCACCTAAATCGTCAACATCTGAAAAGTGAAATGCTTCTGCTTCTGCAATTTCAAGAATTTTTGCTCCGTCGTCTCCATCTAAAAATTCCCCTTTCTCATTTAATAACTTTAATGCATTCCATTGTTTAGGATTATGAGATGCCGTTAATATTATTCCACCATCGGCTTTTTCAAGAGGCACAGCAACTTCAACCGTAGGTGTTGTAGAAAGACCTAAATCGATTACATCAATTCCTAAACCTATTAATGTATTAACTACTAAATTGTGAATCATAGGTCCAGAAATTCTTGCATCACGACCTACAACTACAGTTAGTTTTTCTTTACCACTGTACTGCTTCAACCAAGTTCCGTATGCAGAGGCAAATTTAACAGCATCAACTGGAGTTAAATTATCACCTACTTTACCACCTATTGTTCCTCGAATCCCAGAAATTGATTTAATTAAAGTCATTTATTAGAGTTTAAATTATTGAAGTATAAAAATTAATTATTTACAAATATAATAATTGGCAGTCTATAAAAGTCATTAAGAATTTAAAAAGTAGGATTTAAATTCTTAATTTAGGCGAATGAATTTTTTAGCACATATTTATCTTTCTGGCGACAATGAATTACTAAAAATAGGCAATTTTATGGCAGATGGAATTCGAGGAAAACAATTTGAATCCTATCCTGCCGAAATCCAAAAAGGAATAATTTTGCACCGTGCAATTGACACTTTTACAGACGCACATCCCATTTTTAGAAAAAGTACAAAACGACTTCATGAAAGGCATCACCATTATGCTGGTGTAATAGTCGATGTATTATACGATCATTTTTTAGCTAAAAATTGGAATAAATATCACTCAGAAAAATTAGAAGAATTTGTTGAAGAATTCTATCAATCGCTGCATACTAATTACAGCCATCTTTCCGAGAGAGTGGTACGAATAATGCCAATACTACTTAAAGAAAACTGGCTAGTAACGTACCGAACAGTAGATGGCATCAAACACATTCTGACGCAAATGGACAGCAGGACCAAAAATGAGTCTAAGATGCGGTTTGCAACGGAGGAACTTTCTGAATTTTACTCAGAATTTGAGAATGAATTTACTGAGTTTTTTAAAGAATTAATATTATTTTCGAACGAAAAAATTAAAACCCTATGAATAAGTTAATACTTCTTTTTGCCTTGGCTTTTTTAAGCTGTAAATCCAATGAAAAAACAGTAGAACCAACAGGTTTAGTAACTTCAAAAGCGATGGTAGTTTCTGCTCGTGAAGAAGCTTCTCAAATTGGGGTGGAAATCATGAAAAAAGGTGGAAATGCGTTTGACGCGATGGTCGCTACTGAATTAGCATTAGCTGTAGCTCATCCTCAAGCAGGAAATATTGGTGGAGGTGGTTTTATGGTTTACCGTAAAGCAAATGGTGAAACTGGCACAATTGATTACCGAGAAAAAGCGCCGCTAGCAGCCTCAAAAGATATGTATCTTGATAAAGAAGGAAATGTAATCGCTGGTAAAAGTACTCAGACAGCGTTAGCATCTGGAATTCCTGGTACAATCGCGGGGATATTTGAAGTCCATAAAAAACTTGGTTCTTTGCCAATAAGCGAAATATTAAAACCTGTTATCGCACTTGCAGAAAAAGGTGTTGTTGTTACAAAAAATCAAGCGCAAAGTTTAAATAACAATAGAGAAGTGTTTATTAAAAGAAATGGTAGAAATAGTCTTTTTTCGAAAGTTTACAAAGAGAACGACACTATCAAGTACACTGCTCTAGCTGCTACTTTTAAAAGAATTGCGGCAAATGGACGTGACGAATTTTACAGTGGAGAAACCGCACAAAAACTAGTTGCGTTTTTAAGTAAAAAAGGTGGAAATGCTACCATGGAAGATCTTAAAAAATACGAAGCTAAATGGAGAGATCCAGTCACTTTTCAGTATAAAAAATTAAAAATAACTTCAATGGCACCACCCAGCAGCGGCGGAATTTGTTTGAACCAAATCATGAAAATGATTGAACCCTACAATTTATCGCAAATGGGGCATAATAGTTTAAAAACTATTCAAGTAATTACTGAAGCAGAAAGAAGAGCTTATGCAGATAGAAACTTTTATTTAGGTGATCCTGATTTTGTAAAATTGCCTATTGAAGAATTATTAAGCCCTGCCTATTTAGAAAAGAGAATGAAAACTTTTTCATTTGACAAAGCTTCAAAATCATCTGATATTGCTCCTGGAGCAATTAAAGGATATGAAAGTGACCAAACTACGCACTACTCGATCGTTGATGCGGCTGGAAATGCTGTTTCTGCGACGACTACATTAAATGATAATTATGGTTCAAAATTATATTGTGATGAATTAGGTTTCTTCTTGAACAATCAAATGGATGATTTTAGTGCTAAACCAGGAGTTCCTAATCTTTACGGATTGACAGGTAGCGAGGCAAACAGCATTGCTCCTGAGAAAAGAATGTTGAGTTCGATGACACCAACAATTGTTGAAAAAGACGGTAAACTTTTTATGGTTGTAGGAACACCGGGCGGTTCAACTATTATTACTTCAGTTTTACAAACTATTTTAAACGTATATGAATTTGGAATGAGTATGCAAGCTGCAGTTGATGCACCTCGTTTTCATCATCAATGGCTTCCCGACGTAATTACTTTTGAACCAAACTCCTTTTCTAAAGAAGTGCTTGAAGATTTAAAGAAAAAATCCTATTTCGTAAACGAAAAAGATAAAGAAATTATAGGTCAAGTTGATGCTATTCTACGTCTACCTACTGGAAAATTGGAGGGTGGTGCAGACAGAAGAAATGATAATGCAGCCGTTGGTTTTTAATCAAGAAGTAATCAATAAATTATCTGATAGCTATTCTATCAAAATTATATCACCAACGCCATTGAAAATGCAGGATTGATTTTACGATCAAAAGTATTTCAAAACAATAAAGTATAAAAGAAGCATTGAAAAAGATTTGATGCCTTTAAAATAATAGTAGTTTTGCAATCCTTTAAAAAGTCATAATGTTCAAAAAATATATTTCTAAATTACAAATAATAATTGCGATTGCGCAGTCGTTGTTAACACCTAAACAATTTATATTTTTATCTGCTGTTTTAGTTGGTATCACTTCTGCATTAGCGGTTATAGTTTTAAAAACTTTTGCACATTGGGTTTTTACTTTTGCAACTTACGTCACTACGATTTCAAAGTTGGGTTTCATCAATAGTATTTTACCCATTATTGGTATTATGCTTACGGTTTTTGTAGTACAACGAGTATTGGGAGGTACGATACAAAAAGGAACTTCACAGATACTTTACGCTGTTGCTAAAAAAGCAAGTATTATTCCTGAAAAACAAATGTATGCCCAGATTTTAACAAGCTCGCTAACAGTGGGTTTAGGTGGGTCAGCTGGTTTAGAAAGCCCTATTGTAATTACTGGAGCGGCATTTGGATCTAACTATGCTAAGAAATATAAATTATCATATAAAGATCGGACCCTACTAATAGGTTGCGGTGTATCAGCTGGAATTGCGGCCGCTTTTAATGCACCTATCGCTGGAGTTTTATTCGCTATTGAAGTTCTACTTGTAGATGTAAGTATCGCCGCGTTTACACCAATTATGATTGCCGCAGCTACTGGGGCTCTAGTTTCAGTAATCGCGCTAGACGAAACTATATTATTATCTTTTAGACAACAAGAAAATTTTGACTACCATAATATTGTCTTTTATATTCTTCTAGGTGTATTTACGGGATTGATTTCTGTTTACTATTCTCGGAATTTCGGTCGTGTGGAACATTTCTTTAGTAGATTAAAACTCTCTCCTTACAAAAAAGCGTTGTTTGGCTCTTCTATTCTGGCAGTGCTTATATTTATTTTTCCATCGCTTTTTGGAGAAGGATATGAAACGATTAAAACCTTATCTGACAATGATCCTGGAAAATTATTAGACAACACTTTGTTTAGTGGATTCAGAGATAACAGTTGGGCACTTTTATTATTTGTAGGCTGTACTATGATGGTTAAAGTATTTGCAACTGGAATTACATTAGGTAGTGGTGGTAATGGAGGAAACTTTGCTCCTTCCCTATTTTTAGGATCTTATTTAGGATTCTTTTTTTCGAAATTTATAAATCTTATTGGACTTGCTAAATTACCAGTGAGTAATTTTACGCTAGTTGGAATGGCAGGAATATTAAGCGGTTTATTCCACGCGCCATTAACAGCTATATTTTTAATTGCCGAAATAACTGGCGGATACAGTTTGATGATTCCTTTGATGATTGTAGCTTCAATAAGTTTTGCAATTTCGCGTCGTTTTGAAAAGCACTCTTTAGATGTTAAAAACTTAGCAGAAAAAGGTCATGCATTTACTAGCAATAAAGACACGAATGTACTTTCAACTTTAGAAACCAATTCAATCATACAAACTGATTTTTTAACTGTTGCTCCAGACGAAAGTTTAGAGAAGGTAGTAGATTTAATTTCTCACTCTAATCAAGTAATTTTTGCAGTTGTAGATGCAGATCAAAACCTAATAGGGATTGTGCATTTTAATACAATTAGAGAAATAATTTTCAACACGTACCGCGTTAAATACACAAAGGTGAAAGAGGTAATGTTGCCACTTGGCGAAATTGTTTCACAGGATGAAAGTATGGAAACGGTAATGAACAAATTTGAGAAATCAAAAGTTGCTTATTTGCCTGTTCTAAAAAATGGAAAATACTATGGCTTTATCTCAAAGTCAACTGCATTAGAAGCGTATCGAACAAAATTAAAATCGATGACCATCGATTAAAGTTGATCTTTTAATTTGAGAATTTAAAAAAAACGAGTTTCAAGATTTTTCATTGAATCTAAAATAGTACCAACTTGGAGGCAACCAATATTTTTGAAAAAATCTTTTCATCTCTGAAAAAAATCTTCAAAATTATCTATTTCAAAAGGAAGTTTTAAAGTAAAAAAAAATACAGACCTATAAGCCGGATTCTGTCCACACTAAAGTGTGGCCTTATCATTTATCTAGATCACACATTACTGCGTGACTCAAGCTATCTACCCTTCAGCAACGGACGAGACGCCCTTAAATGCTGATATACTTGATATTTCACCGCATAGAGTTTACCTGGTTTCACTACAGCATTACCTGTACATACTTTCTGTTGCACTTGTCCTAATTCGCCTAAACGAACCGACGGGTGTTACCCGCTATGCTTCCCTGTGGTGTCCGGACTTTCCTCCACGCTATAAACGTGGCGATAAGGCGGCCTGTGCCGCAAATCTACAATTTTTTTTGTGTTGGTTCCTCAATTTACGTGCCCTACTTTAACAACTCTTTTACAACCCTCTAAATTTAAATTGGTTATCTTTATAAATCAATATTAAATTTTAATTATTATGTCAAATATATACCACTATAAAACGGTAATCAAAGCACTTGCTGAACTAAATGAGATGGGATTTACCTACGACTTTAATATTGATGATAGTGAAATAACTACAAATCCAGAAAATTGCGAAATTCAACATGTTTATCGATATGAGGGGGACAGTAATCCTGATGATGAGGCAACTGTTTATGGAATCAAATCCATTTCTGGTAAAAAAGGAGTTTTTGTAACTGGTTTTTCTGCTAATTCTGAAAGTGACGCGGCACGTATTTTAATAGAAATTACTATCAAAGGTCGAGAGCAATAAATCTGCACTAAATAAAACAATCTTTAACCAAATCAATTGTTAAATTAGTCCTTCGAGCTATTTCCCACTCCCGAAGCTTCGGGACGCTGCAATCTTAATTTCCATCCCAATTTCTATGGGATATTAATTAAGGATTTTCACTTCTATCTGGGCTAGAATCTATACTACTTAAAGGTGCTTTGATTTATACAACATCTTTCAATATTTAAATTTTTCCATCTTTAAATTAAAAGCTATATTTGCTTTCGAATAAAAATCCTATGGAACAATTTGTAGTATCGGCACGTAAATATCGTCCTCAAACATTTAAAGATGTAGTAGGACAAAAAGTAATTACCAATACTTTATTGAATGCTATTGAAAGCAATCACCTTGCTTCAGCATTACTATTCACTGGGCCACGTGGTGTTGGTAAAACTACCTGCGCACGTATCTTAGCTCGAAAAATTAATCAACGTGGTTACGACGATCCAGAAGAAGATTTTGCATTTAATGTTTTCGAATTAGATGCTGCTTCTAACAATTCCGTTGATGACATTCGTAATTTAATAGATCAAGTCCGCATTCCGCCACAAACTGGCCAGTACAAAGTTTATATCATAGATGAGGTTCACATGCTTTCTTCAGCTGCTTTTAATGCATTTTTAAAAACACTAGAAGAACCACCTAAGCATGCTATTTTCATTTTGGCTACGACCGAAAAACATAAAATTATTCCAACGATATTATCACGTTGTCAGATATTTGATTTCAAAAGAATCACCGTTAAGGATGCTAAAGAACATCTAGCAGAAGTTGCGACAAGCCAAGGTGTGATCTATGAAGACGATGCATTACATATTATCGCTCAAAAAGCAGATGGTGCCATGCGCGACGCTTTATCTATTTTTGATAGGGTAGTTTCTTTTTGTGGAAAAAATTTGACACGTCAAGCCGTTACAGAAAACTTGAATGTACTGGATTACGAAACCTACATCAACATTACTGATTTGATTTTGGAAAATAAAATTCCAGAATTATTAATGGCTTTTAATGATATTCTATCAAAAGGTTTTGATTCCCATCATTTTGTATCGGGTTTAGCTTCACATTTTAGAGATTTATTGGTTTCAAAAACTCCAGTAACCTTATCTTTATTAGAAGTAGGTGAACAAGCTCAAAAACTATATGGTATTCAAGCTCAAAAGTGCAATGCAGAGTTTCTTTTAAAAGGCATTGAAATAGCAAATGACTGCGATTTAAAATATAAGCTAAGTCAAAATCAACGCCTTCTTGTTGAACTTTGTTTAATGCAACTTGCCTCTATCACTTTTGATGGAGAAAAAAAAAAGTTGAGCAATTTATAATTCCACCTACTTATTATAGGAAAAATGATTACTCAATTGTTGACACTAATAAAACTCAAAAAAGTGAAATAGTCGAGCGTGAATCGGTTACTGCTATTTTACCAACTCCAGTGACGGTAATAGAACCTAAAGCTATTCCTGTTCCAATCAAGACTGCAGCAAGCGCAATTTTTGCATCAAATGAACCAAAAGTTTCTGCATTTTCGCTAGCAAGCATTAGAGCCAAAAAAGCATTAGAAGAAAGTACGAAAGGAATCGTTAGAGAAGTTTCTCAGTTACCTACGGAATCTTTTAATGAGACTGAAATGCTTTTGCAGTGGAACAAATATGCACAGCGTCTGGGAGATCGCGGTTTTAAAATAATGGAATCACTTCTGCTTATTAATGATCCAAAACTTAATGGTACAGCAATTACTCTTGAATTACCAAACGAAGGATCTAAATTAGATTTTGAAAAAGAACTGAATGGATTATTAGGACATTTGAAAGGACATCTGCACAATCATGATATTACTATTGAAATTATAGTAAATGAAAGCATTGAGAATAAAAGAAGTTTTAATGATCAAGATCGCTACAATAGACTTCATGAAATAAATCCAAATATCGAACTTTTAAGAACAACATTTGGATTAGATTTAGATGCTTAAAAACTAATGTTTTAGCTTTTTTAAAATATTTTCTAGAACTTTTTATATCAGAGTGAAAATATTATAAAACTTTTCTAACTTTTTTACTTAAATCAATTAAAGATTAATCGTCGCTAAATTTTATTAAAATACATTGCTTTTACAATACCATCAGAAAGTCCAATTTTAGGTACATAAATATTTCTAGCACCACTCCATTTCATAGCATTTAAGTAAATTCTTGTGGCAGGAATAATAACATCAGCACGATCTGGATTTAAACCTAACTCTGAAATTCGCTGCTCGTAAGAAAGTGAATTTAAAAAAGCATATTGAGAATTTACGTAAATATACGATAATGGTTTTTCCTGTAATTTACCAGACATTTTAAATAACTTATTGATATTTCCGCCCGAACCTATCAATGTTACCTCTTCATAATCTGAAGTATTTGCTCTGATCCACTTTTCAATTTCTTCCCAAACTACTTCGCAAACCATATCATTCAACAATCGAACAGTTCCTACTTTAAAAGATCTAGAATTTACAATTTTGCCATTCGAAAACACAGTAAACTCTGTACTCCCACCACCTACATCGACAAATAAATACGTCTGATCAGTTTTTAATAAATGATGTAAATCTGTCGAGGCAATTATTGCAGCCTCTTTTTTACCATCTATTATTTCTATCTCTATGTCTGCTTGATTTTTAATTATTTCAACAACCTCTTTCCCATTGTAGGCTTCCCGCATCGCTGAAGTAGCAAAAGCCATGTAGCGTTCCACTTTATGAACTTTCATCAACAAACTAAAAGCTTTCATAGCATCGCTCATTCTTTCAATACTTTCCTCTGAAATTTCACCGACAGTAAAAGCTTCCTGACCAAGTCTGATAGGAACACGAACTAAGGAACTTTTATTAAACTGAGGTTCTTTACCTTCTTGTTCAACAATATTTACGATCAATAAGCGCATGGCATTTGAACCAATATCTATTGCAGCATATTTCTTAATTTTAATCATATTCCTTTTATTCTTTTATTTTGTATCTACTTAAAATGTATCGTTTGTCACACTATTAATTTGAAAATAATTTCAAGTCTATTATTAAGAATTTAACGTTTTTTCATTTTCTAAAGGCGCAACTTCAAGTTTATTTTGATAGTATTTGTAAGTCTCAAATTGCGCTCTAAATATAGGATTATGATTGCGTGGCTTGTATTTATTATCTAATTTATAGGAATGAATTCTAACTTTTACATTTCCTTTCCATCCAATATCAAAATTATCAATAAGTTCATTTTTTATACCTTGATCATATATAGGACAAGTTACTTCTACTCGTCCATCTATATTTCTGGTCATAAAATCAGCAGACGAAATATAAACCTCTGTCTGTCCAGCATTCCCAAAAATATATACCCTCGAATGCTCCAAATAGTTGTCTACAATACTAATAGCTTCTATATTTTCACTCATACCAGGAATCCCTGGAATTAAAGAACAAATCCCTCTTATTTGCAAACGAATTTTAACTCCTGCCCTACTAGCCTCGTATAATTTGTCTATCATTTCGAAATCAGATAGACTATTCATTTTTAGCTTGATCTGAGTTTTTCGACCCGCTAAAGCATGTGTGATTTCGCGGTCTATAAGTTTCACAAAACGCGTCCTTGTATAATGCGGAGAAACAATTAAATGTTTATATCTGTGCACTCTGTAATTAATATCAAAGAAATCAAAGATCTTCATGATGTCTTTTAGGATTTGCTGATGACTAGTAAAAAGTGTTACGTCAGTATATATTTTAGCGGTAGATTCATTGAAGTTTCCAGTCGAAATAAAACCATATCGCTTAATTTTATCGTTTTCAGATCTTTCGATAACACAAATTTTACTGTGTACTTTCAAACCTTTTATCCCAAAAATCAATTCAATTCCTTCTAACTGCATTTGCTCAGCATAAGAGATATTTGAAGCTTCATCAAAACTAGCTTGAAGCTCAATTTGGACAGTAACTTTTTTACCATTTTTAGCTGCGTTTATAAGCGAACTTATAATTTGCGAGTTCTTTGCTAATCGATATAATGTAATTTTTATCGAAACAACCTTAGGATCTAATGCTGCTTCACGTAAAAACTTAGTCAAATAAGAAAACGACTGATACGGTGCATTAAGCAGGTAATCTCTTTCGCTTATTTTTTCTAGAATACTTCCCTCTAAACTTAATCCTGGAATAAGTAATGGATCGTTTTTTTGATAAAGTAAATCGTATCTTCCTAAGTTTGGAAAGCTCATATAATCTCTCCTATTATGATAGCGCCCACCAGGAATAATACTGTCCGTTGAAACAATTTTCATTTTATCTAGAAAAAAAAGTAGCGTATCCTTTTCTATTAATTGGTCATATATAAAGCGCACCGGCTCGCCTATTCTTCTATCTTTTACACTTAAAGATATTTTTTCAATCATACTTTTGCTCAAATCACTATCAATATCCAACTGGGCATCCCTAGTGATTTTGATCATATGGGCAGAAACGCTTTTGTAGTCAAAAATGTTGAAAATATTACTTAAATTGTGTCTTATAACATCATCTAAAAGTATAATATATTGCTTTTCGTTATCTGAAGGTAAAACAACAAATCTATTAATTGCCTTAGGTATTTCTACTACAGCATAACGAACTTCAGAATCTTTATTCATTACTAATTTCACTGCTAAGTAGCCTGAAGTATCTTTTAAAATAGGAAATTCAGCTAAATCATTCAAAATGATGGTCACTAATTCGGGGCTAACTTTCTGAATGAAAAATTCTTTTAAAAAGATCTCTTGTTTCACAGTAATTTCATCTTCTGTGATGATAAAGATATTTTTAGTTTCAAGTTCGCTTTCGATAATATTTAATATCCTTAAACTTTCAGACTGCTGCTGAATGACAATTTCAGTAATGTCCTTAACTAACTGCTGTGCAGATATACCGCCGAGATATTTCTCTCCTGTAATGCCTGTTAAACTTAATCTTCTTATTGCTGCAAAACGAACTCTAAAAAACTCGTCTAAATTATTTGAAAAAATCCCTAAAAACCTTAATCTTTCTAATAAAGGAACTGTAGTATCAGCAGCTTCTTGCAACACTCTAGCGTTAAAAGCTAACCAACTCTTTTCTCTATCAATATATTTATATTCTAATACTTTACTCATCTTAGTTGTTTGGGAAATATTTTGTGTTTTACTTTTCCTTTTTTAATATCATTCCAACTGTCGGTTTCAAATTCTAAGGACACAAAGCCTGAAGTTGGTACATTCTCTATAAATTGATCTCCAAATTTATTAACAAAATCTGTAATAGCACCGTTATGTCCAAAAAGAATAACATTTTCATAACTCTTACTAAGTGATTTTATGATTTCTTCTAATTTCTGTTCATCAAATGTGTAAAGTTCATCAGTAAAAATGATACTTTCGACGGGATAAGCAAAATTTTGAGCGAAAATTAAAGCGGTATTTTTAGCTCTTTTAGCCGTACTACTACACATTATATATGTATTAGGAACTAAATGTTTCACATGATTAGAAACAAGATGCGCATTTATAATTCCTTGACAAGTTATACCGCGACTCTTATCCTGCATCGGAACATCCCAACTTGATTTCGCATGCCGTACCAAAATTAAATTTTTCATGTTGAAATAATAAATTAATAAATAGACACAATAGTAGAAGACAATTTACAAAAGAAAACAGGAATAAGGAGCCCTTTAAAATCTTTTTTAATTTTATTACAACTAAAATCATCTTACAAAATATTATAACAAAAAAAACAAGAAGTAACTAAGTTTTATAAAAAGAGAACTATTTTGTAGGATAAAAAGTCCAAATTTAACATTAATTTAAGTCATGATTAGCTCAGTAAAAAGAAAATTTATGATAGAAGGGTCTTATTACAGACTACAAAAAGAGTACTTAAACGAGTATTTTAGTAGTTGGTAGAAAAAATAATGAACCTAAAACAAATTAGAATACTTTTATTTCGTTATTGACTCTAGCCCTGATTTGATGACCGAATGATAATAAAAAAAAATAACATGAAAGCAATTGCACTAAATCCTATAATAAACCTGCAGAAAAATAGTGTTAAAGTAATGTGCAAGATTCTCTCTTATTCAAAAGAAAATCATTACTACAATTCTTTAAACATTCAATTATTTTCAGAAAGAAATTAAAAAATATTCACAATCGAGCTATTTATTATTAGTTATAATTTAGAACCTGACTCACATGATTATTTTTAACAAGTAGTATTTGCCAAATAAATTTGAATACTTAATAAAATAAATTGAATAGAAACTAAAGGAAGATTTCTTTTTTTAAAATACAATAAGCACACTAATTACACAACAGACAAAATATGAATAATCTCTACTCCAGAACGAAGAATTCCACGTTGCTTTACTTTTTATTTTTAATTACAGTGCTGTTTGGAAATTCCTTTACAGCAGATGCACAAATATGCGGAACTCCTGGCGTTGATGGACCAGCCAATGTTTCAAGTGCTATAAACACATATTATCCTATTAAGGTAGGCGAGCCGACTCTAAATGGGGGAGCGCAGGCTATTAATTTAGGTGCAGTACCAGCTATAGACGCGTATGGTAATAATTTTGGAACGACGCCAATCTCAGTAGGTGATTTAATTTTAATTATTCAAATGCAGGACGCTGATATAAATTACTCTAATTCAAAACTTTATGGCTCCGGAAACGCTAACTCCTTTTCAGATGGACTTGGTGGAACTGGCTTTACTAATATAGGGAATACAGGAGTTTTTGAATACGTAATAGCAACGAGCAACGTACCGCTTGCCGGTGGAAATTTAACATTTAAAGGTGCAGCAAGTAATGGAGGTGTTAAAAACTCTTATTATAATGCGGAAGCAACTTTAGCTAGAGGAAAGAGAACATTTCAAATCATTAGATTACCGCAGTATTCAAATTTAATATTAACTTCAGATATTACTACACCTCCTTTTAATGGATCTGCGGGTGGAATAATTGCATTTAGTGTTTCAGGTAATTTTGACTTTAATGGAAAGAAAATTGATGGTAACGCAAGAGGATTTAGAGGAGGTTACAGCCCGGTCGCTATATCCTTAATTAATAATTCTACAACTTATGTAGGTAACGCTTCAAATAAGTCAATTTCTGGTAAGGGAGAAGGAATTGCAGGAACACCACGATTTATGTATGACGGTTATAATGAGGTGGATAATTTAGTTGAAGGAATGCCAGGAGGATCTGCCGGAAGAGGTGCACCCGCTAATGCAGGTGGAGGTGGAAACGACCACAATGCTGGTGGTGGTGGTGGTGGAAATGGAGGTTACGGTGGTTTAGGTGGAATTGGGTGGAATGGAGCAAACGGTGATCTTACTCCATTGAATGGTGGAGGAAGACCAGGATTTAAATCTTATCTTACTACAAATCCTTTATTAAACACACTTGTCATGGGCGGTGGAGGTGGTGCTGGTGATGCTAATAATGCTACAAATGGAGTAAAAGGAGGAGTTGGAGGTGCAATTATCTTAATTAATGCGGGCAGCATGTCTGGGATAGGAACAATAAATGCAAACGGAGGAAATGGTGCTGCTGGTGTTTATGGCGATGCCCCTGACGGAGCTGGAGGAGGAGGAGCCGGCGGTAGTGTTCTTATGAACATTGCCAATTCTAGTACTGCAAAAATAACAATTGAAGCTAAAGGAGGAAATGGAGGCAATACTTTCCTTGATTCTAAAAATGAACATGGTCCCGGTGGCGGTGGCGGTGGTGGTATAATTAGATATAATGCAATTGGTGCAACAATATATGCTGATGTGACGAAAGGTTTTGCAGGCAAAACTAATAATGGCGGTTCTAATACAATTTTACACGGTGCAGTAAATGGTACTGATGGTTACATAGCAACTTTTAATTCCACAGAACTTAATCCCGAACTCCAAATAACTTCAAATTGTTTGCCTATTCTTGAGACTAATGTAGAGTCACTAATAAAATCATTATGTAATACTATAGGGAACGAAATTATATATAAAATTGAAATAAAAAATACCGGTAATGGAAACGCAGCTGGAGTAGTTCTAGACTTTGAATTCCCTTCAGGAATGGAGTTTACATCTGCTACGGCATCTTATTCAGTTGGAGCTAGTGGACCTTCTGGACCTCTAACTAATACAAGTACATCAATCAATCCGTTGTTTGGAGGATTTAATATTGCATTAAATGGTATAGTTACCATAACCTTAAAAGGTAAGCTAACTGCAACAGCTAGTTCAGGAGTAAAAAGTGCAATGGCTCAAGCATTATATCTGGACCCTACAAGAACTATTGTTAATCCTAATAGGAAAATAACAGCATTTACAAATTCTTATGGTTCGGCGATAAAAACATATGAAAGTTCAAACGCATCTGATGTTCCGGGAACTAACTTTAATGGTGTACCTGCTAATATTACAATAGATGACATAACAATTTGGGCTTTACCAGGAGTACCTACTACTAGTGTAACTCAACCAACGTGTTCAACTTTAACTGGAGAAATAAAGGTACTTTCTCCAGCTAATGGTACTGGAGTAACTTATACAATAATTGGAGTAAATCCAGTAGTTGCAGCAAAAACTAATGCTACAGGTATTTTTTCTGGTTTAGTAGCAGGAAGCTATTCAATAACTACTGCTAATGTAAATTTATGTAGTTCTTTACCAACTGATAACATAATAATTAATGGAGTTGCTGGTGCACCAACGACCACAGGAGCTTCTATATGCGTGGGCGGGTCCGGAAGCTTAGTTGCCACCGGATGTTCTAACAATTCAAATATTAAATGGTATACAGAGCCTACGGGCGGGACAGCAATATTTACAGGAACTCCTTTTAATCCAATTGGAGTTTCTAATTCTGGAATTACTAACACAGATACTCCAAGTAGTACTACTTTTTATGCGGAATGTAGTGACGGTGGTTGTAGAGCGGCAACCAACTTTGTTATTAATCCTATACCAACAATTAATTCCACAACAGCGGGAACAAGTTGTGGAACAGGGACAGTTTCTTTAAATGCTACAGCATCTACAGGAACAATCAATTGGTATGACGCTTCTACAGGAGGCACATTAGTAGGAACAGGCACAAATTTTGTTACACCGAGCTTAACACAAAGTAAAACTTATTATGTTGAAGTAACGGATAACGGCTGTACTTCATCTCGATTACCTGTAGTAGCTACTATAAATGAAATACCGACAATAACTAGCAAGACACCTAATGAAAGATGCGGTCCTGGTACAGTTGAGCTAAAAGCTACTGCTTCAGCAGGAAATGTTAACTGGTACAGCGATGCTCAAGGGGGAGTTTTACTAGCAACAGGAAATACTTATACACCAAATATTTCTCAAACTACTACCTATTATGTTGATGCTACAAATAATGCCTGTACATCGACCTCTAGGATAGCTGTAGCAGCAACAATTAAAGCTGCTCCTGTCGCTAATGCTGGTGCAGCTTTCACTAAAACGTGTACAGCTAATCCTAATGGTAAAACTATTGGTGTAGCTCCTATTACTGGAGTAACTTATGCTTGGAGTCCTGCTGCTGGTCTTTCTGATGCTACGGCTTCTAACCCAACAGCTAATCCTTCTGTTACAACTACTTATACTTTAACAGCTACTAATACCGCTTCTGGATGTACTGCAACTAGTACCGTAACGGTAACAGTAGATAAAACTGTTCCTGTAGCTAATGCTGGTGCAGCTTTCACTAAAACTTGTACAGCTAATCCTGATGGTAAAACTATTGGTGTAGCTCCTATTACTGGAGTAACTTATTCTTGGAGTCCTGCTGCTGGTCTTTCTAATGCTACGGCTTCTAACCCAACAGCTAATCCATCTGTTACAACTACTTATACTTTAACAGCTACTAATACCGCTTCTGGATGTACTGCAACTAGTACCGTAACGGTAACAGTAGATAAAACTGTTCCTGTAGCTAATGCTGGTGCAGCTTTCACTAAAACGTGTACGTCTAACGCTAGTGGTAAACAAATTGGAGCTAATGCAGTAACTGGAGTAACTTATGCATGGCTTCCTGCAACTGGACTTTCTGATGCTTCTGTTTCAAATCCTAATGCGAATCCTGATGCAACAACTACGTATACTTTAACAGCTACTAATACTGCTTCTGGATGTACCGCAACTAGTACCGTAACGGTAACCGTTGATAAAACTATTCCTGTAGCTGATGCTGGTGGACCTTTCACGAAAACGTGTACGTCTAATCCTGATGGTAAAACTATTGGTGTAGCTCCTATTATTGGAGTAACTTATTCTTGGAGTCCTGCTGCTGGTCTTTCTAATGCTACGGCTTCTAACCCAACAGCTAATCCATCTGTTACAACTACTTATACTTTAACTACCACTAATACTGCTTCTGGATGTTCTGCAACTAGTACCGTAACGGTAACCGTTGATAAAACTATTCCTGTAGCTGATGCTGGTGCACCTTTCACGAAAACGTGTACAGCTAATCCTGATGGTAAAACTATTGGTGTAGCTCCTATCACTGGAGTAACTTATTCTTGGAGTCCTGCTGCTGGTCTTTCTAATGCTACGGCTTCTAACCCAACAGCTAATCCATCTGTTACAACTACTTATACTTTAACCACCACTAATACTGCTTCTGGATGTTCTGCAACTAATACCGTAACGGTAACTCTTGATAAAACTGTTCCTGTAGCTGATGCTGGTTCACCTTTCACTAAAACCTGTACAGCTAATCCTGATGGTAAAACTATTGGTGTAGCTCCTATTACTGGAGTAACTTATTCTTGGAGTCCTGCTGCTGGTCTTTCTAATGCTACGGCTTCTAACCCAACAGCTAATCCATCTGTTACAACTACTTATACTTTAACTACCACTAATACTGCTTCTGGATGTTCTGCAACTAGTACCGTAACGGTAACCGTTGATAAAACTATTCCTGTAGCTGATGCTGGTGCACCTTTCACGAAAACGTGTATAGCTAATCCTGATGGTAAAACTATTGGTGTAGCTCCTATCACTGGAGTAACTTATTCTTGGAGTCCTGCTGCTGGTCTTTCTAATGCTACGGCTTCTAACCCAACAGCTAATCCATCTGTTACAACTACTTATACTTTAACAGCTACTAATACCGCTTCTGGATGTACTGCAACTAGTACCGTAACGGTAACAGTAGATAAAACTGTTCC